>JBFJWR010000219.1:0-4813 GCA_041623535.1 Pseudomonadales bacterium | reverse complement strand
CGCTGGCAATACCGGCGCCCAGCAATGTGCCGGGCGGATACTGCCAACAGGTTGTGACCTTGTTCATTCAGGATCCCCGTTCTGTCGCGACGACGTAGCAGTGTTTCCTGAGGATAGGCGATCCACGCAATGCTGCGGTGGCGACACGGGGCCTTAGGCCTGTTCTATCGGGGCAGGGCGCGGCGGGAGGGGGTGCCTAATGTGGCGCCTTGCCGGGCACCCACTCTGCCACCTTGCGGATCAGAACCGCCCCCTCGATAGGCTTGGTGATGTAATCATTCATCCCGGCGGCGAGGCAACGTTCAATTTCGGCCTGTACCGCGTTGGCCGTCAGGGCAAGAATCCTGACATCGCATAGCGGGGCAGCCATCCTGCGGATCTCGCCGGTGGCTGTAATCCCGTCGACTTCCGGCATACGCAGGTCCATCAGCACAAGGTGCGGTTTGATTGCGCCAATATTTTCCAAGGCTTCCCGGCCATTGTTTGCAAGGTGTACCTCTGCGCCGGCTTTTTGCAGGATTGCTGTGGCGACCAACTGGTTTGCCATGCTGTCCTCGACCAGCAGGATTCGAGTCCCGGCCAATGGACGGTCCGCTTCCGGTTTTCCTGTATTTTTTGGTGTGCCCTGCGGCGCATCGGTTGATGCGGGATGGCCCGTCAACTGCGAACAGAGGGCGAGGTTGGTCATGCTGATCGCCGCTTCAGCGCCGGTCAGTACGGTTGCCTGTTCCGCGGTGCGCAGAAGCCAGCGCAGGGGTTGGGTGCCGGCGAGCGACCGCAGGCGATCAGCGTGCTCCTTCTCCAGGGGGTTGACGGCCCGGGCATCGACGATCACCTGGTCGAAATGTTGTCCATCCAGCCTGGCGAGCTGCGCAGGCCGGCATACCTGCACCTGGCTGCCAAGCATCTGCAGGTGTTTTTCCAGCATTTCACCCAGCAGATCATCATTGAGTACTGCGAGCACCTTGTCCCGTTGTGGTCTTGACTCCAGCGTACCTGCAGGATGTCGAAGGGGTAGCTTCAGAATGAAGCGGCTCCCGACGCCCGGGGAACTTGTTGCCTGCACGTCTCCATCCATCAACTGCGCGAGTCGCCGCACAATCGCCAGGCCCAGACCGGTGCCATCGTAGCGGGTGGAATGCGTCTGATCGGCCTGTATGAACTCCTCGAAGAGATGCTCCAGCTTGTCCTCCGGAATACCGATCCCGGTGTCAGCAACTTCGATACGGAGTTCCTCGCTTTCTTTCCCGGACAGGCTGACCGTCACGCCAATCACGCCGTCTTCTGTGAACTTGATGGCGTTGTCGACCAGGTTGGTGAGCATCTGCCGGTACATGCCAGCGTCGGTCTCGACACGTAGCGGCACATCGGGATCGATGCAGGCCAGCAGCAGGTTCCGGTTGGCCTGTGCCTTGGCACGTGCAACCTGCAGGGTGCTGTCAAGCAAAGCCCGCAGGTCAACCGGCTCGTAGCGGACTTCCTGCTGGTTGGCCTCAATCCGGGAAAAATCGAGTATGTGATTGATCAGGCTGAGCAGTATGCTTCCGGAGCGGCCGGCGGTTTCGGCGAACTTCTGCTGTTCGCTGTCCAAGGGTGTATCTGCCAGCAGTTCTACCGCTGCCAGTACGGCATTGAGCGGTGACCGGATCTCGTGGCTCATGTGCGCAAGAAATCGTGACTTGGCCTCGTTGGCCTGTTCCGCGAGCGCGCGCGCTTCCTCGAGTTCCTTTTCGTGTTGCTTCTGTTGCGAGATATCCCGCACGAATGCCATGAATAACTCGTGGCCGTCGAGGTGCAGGGGGACGACGGTCAGTTCCGCCTCGAATTCGCAGCCATTGCGGCGCACGGAGGGCACCTCGACACGCGTGTTGAGGACCGGCCCTTCGCCGGTGGCATGGTAGTTGCGCATCCCCTCGTTGTGGGCGTGACGCAACCGTTCCGGAATGACAATTTCTGCGACTGGACGCCCGAGCACTTCCTCCCGGCGATAGCCATACATGGTTTCCGCCGACGGTCCGAATTCAAGAATGTTGCCCTCGCCATCGATCGTAATCAGCGCATCGAGGCTGGAACGGGCAATGGTGCTCATGATGTTCGTTGCCGCTTCGGAATAGGTCTGGCGGTGATCCGATCGCGTCTCGTTACTCTTGCCCTGCATGACGGCTCCGTCTCTTGTATGGGTAATTTGGATGGTTACGCGAGATACAAAGCAAACCGCGTGCCACTGAACAGAATATAAGGATTTGTGGCATCTGTCCGGATGATTCCGGCAGGTTTACGGCCTGCTCGTGCGGAAAAGGACGGGTGAAGTGCAACATGCTTTGCAATCTGCAAAACGGAGTGCGGAACGGTGCGCCTGGAAAGTCGCCGAAAGCAGCGAATCCGCCGGTTGCGGGGAGTTGGCCCGGGTATTGCTAACAGGCCTGTACCCAAGTTGATGACGATTCATTGGAGGATCGAACCATGTTACGCAAATGCCTGTTCCCCGTTGCCGGCTACGGCACCCGCTTTTTACCGGCCACCAAGTCCATGCCCAAGGAAATGCTGCCCATCGTTAACAAACCCCTGATCCAGTACGGCGTGGAGGAAGCCATGGCCGCCGGGCTCACCGATCTTGGCTTTGTGACCGGACGCAACAAGCGCGCGATTCCGGACCACTTTGATATCAGCTATGAACTGGAAAACGAGATTGCCGGCAGCAGCAAGGAAACGCACCTGGCCAGCGTTCGCAAAATCATGAATCAATGCACTTTCACCTATACACGCCAGACCCGCATGCTCGGTCTCGGGCATGCGATTCTGACTGGCGAGCCGATCATCAACACCGAGCCCTTTGGCGTGCTGCTGGCTGATGATCTCTGCCTGCAGGATGATGGGGGGGCGGGTGTCCTGGAGCAGATGTATGCGCTCTACCAGCAGTTTCACTGCACCGTGCTGGCGGTAGAGGAAGTTCCCGATGCGGAAATCCACAAGTACGGCGTGATCAGCGGACATTCTCTTGGCAACGGCGTGATACGCGTGACCGACATGGTGGAAAAACCGGCACCGGGAACGGCGCCGAGCAACCTTGCAGTGGTGGGGCGTTACATCCTTACTCCGGACATTTTCGATATCCTGCGTCGCACGCCACCGGGTGCCGGGGGGGAAATCCAGATTACCGATGCCCTGCGGACCCAGGCCCGCGAAAGCTGTGTGATCGCCTTGCGGTTCCGTGGCAAGCGATTTGACTGCGGAAGTATCCCCGGTTACGTGGCTGCGACAAGCTGGGCCTACGAGAACATATATTGCGCAGAGAACCCAACGGCCATGCCGCTGCGCCGGGTTGCCTGAACAACAGGGCTCCATCACCCGGGGGGTGATGGAGTGAGCGTATCGACGATGCTACTCTCAGCGGATATTTCCCCCGGGTGTTAGCAATGACGCGTAAAAAAGACAAAGTCCTGATTGTTGAAGACAGCGACACGATCGCCGTGCTTTATGAGCAGTACCTGGCCGATGAGCCGGTGCAGGCCCTGGTGGCCACAACCGGCAGGGAAGCCCTTGAACTGCTTGAGAAACATGCACCTCCCGTAGTGCTCCTGGACCTGAAACTGCCGGACATGTCCGGCATGGAAATCCTGGAGTGGATCAGTCGCAACGGCATTCCGGCCTCTGTGGTGGTCATGACGGGACATGGATCGGTGAATGCCGCGGTGGAGGCCATGCGCTTCGGGGCTTTTGATTTCATTGAAAAGCCCTGCGAGGCCGAACGCCTGCGCGTTACCGTGCGCAACGCACTCGAAAAACAGAAGCTGCGATCCGTGGTCGACAGCATTCGCGACAATTTTCAGCGCGACCGGTATCACGGGTTTATCGGTGCCTCGCTGCCGATGCAGGCGGTTTATCGCATCATCGAGGCGGCTGCCCCCAGCAAGGCCACGATTTTCATTACCGGTGAAAGCGGGACCGGAAAGGAGGTCTGCGCTGAAGCCATCCACCTGCAGAGTCCCCGCAATGACCAGGCTTTTGTGCCCATCAACTGCGGCGCGATTCCCCGCGACCTGATGGAGAGTGAAATCTTCGGGCATACAAAGGGGGCATTCACCGGCGCGGTGTCCGAGCGGCAGGGAGCAGCGACACGGGCCAGTGGTGGCACCCTGTTTCTCGATGAAATCGGCGAGATGGACATGGATCTGCAGGCAAAGCTCCTGCGTTTCATCCAGACCGGTACGTTTCAGAAGGTCGGCGGCAACAAGATCGAGTCAGTGGACGTGCGTTTTATCTGCGCAACCAACCGGGATCCGCTGGAGATGGTCCGCGAGGGGCGTTTTCGTGAAGACCTTTACTATCGTCTGCACGTGATTCCGATACACCTGCCACCCCTGCGAGAACGGGATGCGGATATCCTGGCCATTGCCAATTTCCTGTTGCAGGAAGCCGCGAAGGAGGAAGGGCGTGATTTCATCCGTTTCAGCGAGGAAGTGGAACAGGTATTCATGGACTATGACTGGCCCGGAAATGTCCGCCAGTTGCAGAATGTCGTGCGTAACGTTGTGATTCTCAATCGTGGCGATGTCGTGACGCCCGACATGCTGCCGCCACCCCTGGACCAGGAGTTAGTGAATACCACTGCTTCCAGGCTCCCGCGTGTGGATGTTGCTGCGCAATCAGAAGCCGCGGCTGACCCGGTCAATCACACCGTACAGATCCTGCCATTGTGGCGCGTGGAGCGGGACACCATCGAGGCTGCGATCGCCGCTTGCGGTGGGAACATTCCGCAGGCAGCCGGCCTGCTGGAAGTCAGCCCGTCGACGATTTATCGCAAGCGCGCCGG
>JBFJWR010000218.1:0-4828 GCA_041623535.1 Pseudomonadales bacterium | reverse complement strand
CGGCTCGACTTCGCCGATTATTTGCGTGACTTCAATGTCCGGTTTCAGCATTACTTTGCTGTGGAAATGGCCCAACTCGAGCCCTTTGAGGCGGACGGATGCCTGCATAATGACAGCAGAGGCATCACAGTTACTCCCACCGGCCGTTACTTGGCACGGCAGATCGGCACTGTATTTGACCCATTCCTGAGCAAAGCGCGTGCTGACGAAAGCCGTTTTTCGCGTGCAATATGACGCACTGTTGGGAAATGAGTTCTCAATTTTCTGCTGAGCCTTTATGATGATTTCACGTGATGCTGTTCACGGGCCAGTCGCGCGGAGCCGACTGGCTTCGTCCCAACGTGCTGGAGTGGAATTCCGCCTTGGATCGATTGAACTGCCAGACTTGCGCACTCGCCACGCTATGCGTTCCACACGCGGTTCCGCAGGTGGATCTCGAGCGGATCGAGGCCGTGATCCAGAGGGGCCGCCCGCTGCAAGCCAACGAACATCTTTATTGCGCGGGGGACGAGTTTGGTTCCCTTTATACCGTGAGCAGCGGCGCCCTGAAAATCTACGAAATTTCCGAAGACGGCAAGGAGCGGGTTTCCGGGTTCGTGATGCCCGGTGAAATGGCCGGGCTCGGTGGGATCAGTACGCACCGTCACCAGAGTTCCGCAGTGGCACTCGACACCACCATGATCTGTGAACTGCCCTTTGACCAGATGGAAAATCTGGCAGCGGAAATACCTGGCCTGCAGCACTACTTTTTTGAATCGTTGAGCCGGGAACTGATCGACAGCCAGCAGATGGCGTTCCTGCTGAGTAACCGAACCGCAGAAGAGCGCCTGGCGGCCTTTCTCTGGGGACTTTCCGTGCGGCACGCGCGGCGTAAGTTGTCCGCGATTGAGTTTCGGCTGCCCATGTCACGTGCAGACATCGCCAGCTACCTGGGACTGACGCCCGAAACGATCAGCCGACTTGTCCATGGTCTGCAGCAACAGGGGGTGGTGCGCATCGTTGGGCGGGAAGTGGAGATTCTGAAACTGCTGGAACTGCCAAGACTCGCGGGTGCACAACACACCGGACTGATCAGCACTCCGGGCTGAACGATGCCCGCTCCCTATTGACACTGGTACAGAAACCACCACAAGCGTGAAACCGAAGGCTCTTGATTTGGGGCAGGTTCGGTATTCATGATTCGCCCGCGTCATTCCCGGCAAGGGGTATTTGCAGCAGACACTGCTGGTCGAGGTGCCCACGGCGCTGGCTCCAGGAAGTGGTCAGCGGCGGTATCGGTGCCAGGGCGACCGACTTGGAGGAATACGGGGCTCTGCAGGAGGCGACCCACTACCATTTGCAACAGTTGTTGCATAATCTGCAGTCTTGCGGCTGCCGGTGACTCGGATGAAGAACGTGTGCCGTGCTGGGCGCGGAACAACTGGCGGCGCTGGCAGCCCGGATGCGGGCGCTGAATGATCGCCTGTCGAAGCCCGAATCGCAGGATGGATTGAACGTGAAACCGGGCGACGACGAGTACCTGGTGGAAATTTGACGCCAGGTATTAAACCGCTATCTCCGGCATTGCCGATGTAGCTGATTTTTACTAACCGTGATGAAGTAGACCCGCCATGATAGACATTAAGATTCGCCGACCGTTTTCCGGAAAAATTGGCCTGGCGCTGGGAGGGGGCGCGGTTCTCGGCGCTGCTCATGTCGGCGTGCTCAAGGCATTCATTGAATCTGAAATCGAAATCCAGGCACTGGCCGGTTCCAGCATCGGCGCCCTCATCGCCACCCTGTATGCCTTTGGTACCGATCCGGATGAAATCGCCGCCCTGGCCAAGGAGATGAACTGGCTGGATGTGTCCAGCTTTACCTTCTCCAAGCTGGGTCTGCTGTCCAATGACAAGATCGGCAAACTGATCCGGGACAAGGTGGGCAACAAGAATATCGAGGACTCGCCCATACCCCTGGCCATGATAGCCACCAACATCAGCAGTGGCGGGCATGTGATTCTCAACAAGGGACCATTGCACCAGGCGGTGATGGCCAGCACCTGTGTGCCGGGTCTTTTCAAGCCGGTGGAAATCGACGGTCGCCTGCTCGTGGACGGAGGGCTGGTCGAGAACGTGCCGGTGTCGCCACTGGAGAAAATGGGCTGCCGGACCATCGTTGGCGTCGACCTGAACGCCAACCGCGAATACCAGGAACCGGACGACCTGGTGGACGTGCTGCTGAACGCGATGGATATCGCCATCGATCACTCTGCGCAGGTACAGACCCGCGAGGCGGAGCTCATTATTGCTCCGAACATGAACGCCTTCAGTCGCACCGATGCGGGCGCCATTGATGAACTGATCGAGGAGGGCTACACGGCGGCCCGGACCGCGATCGATGAGTACTTTTACCTCTGATGGCGCCGCTTTGCATCCTGCCTGGCAGGGACGGTCCGTTAACCGGAACAATGCCCTCACCATGGCTGTTCGGGGGTGGGGCGGCCCTCCTGAAATCGCCAAAGAATTGCTTTCTAATTGACCAATTACCTGCCAGAATTATTACGATTCAGCAACTTC
Source organism: Pseudomonadales bacterium (assembly GCA_041623535.1). Classification (GTDB taxonomy): domain Bacteria; phylum Pseudomonadota; class Gammaproteobacteria; order Pseudomonadales; family JBFGWM01; genus JBFJWR01. The sequence goes on along the minus strand of JBFJWR010000218.1, from coordinate 2,273 downwards.
CCTGATTCCAGTTGAGGTGTTTTTCCTCCCTCTCCGGGTTCAGCAGGACGCAGATCAGCCAGAATTTCCCCAGTCCGCCAAAGGGGGGCAGATATCCAGTCAGGCCAGTGTCGCGGGTTACCAAGGAGGTTGTCGTGAGGCGTGGTTATTCGAAATTCAAAAGTCGTGTCGTGCGCGCGGACGGTAAACGTTCCAAGACCGCACAGGCGACGTTTTCCAGGTCCGGCATGTTACTGGTAGCGGGGTTGATGATTTCAACGCCCGCGGTTTCTGCCGGTGTGAAGACAATCGCGCCGACCGACAGTCACAGGAAACTGCATCATGGCTCGCCGGGCCATAAAGCCGATACATTGCGCCTGGCGCAGGATTACGAACTGCAAAACCGTATGCAGATGTCCATGCGCAAGCTGGAATTGGTCAACGCGATTCGCGACAAGCAGTTGTCGGTCGCCCTGGTGGATATTACCAACCCGAACCGGCCGCGCATGGCGATGATCAATGGCGACGACATGCATTACGCCGCCAGCCTGCCGAAGATTGCGATCCTGTTTGGTGCATTTCAGAAAGCCCATGACGGTCAGTTGCAACTCGACCAGGAAACACGGCAGCAGATGGTCGACATGATTCGTTTCTCTTCGAATTCGGCGGCCACCGCGGTACTGGATAAAGTAGGGCGGAAGTATCTCTCCAACCTGCTGCAATCCAAGCGCTACCATTTGTATGACTCGGGTAATCATGGTGGGCTCTGGGTCGGCAAACCCTACGCCAAGGGCCTTGCCTACCAGCGTGACCCGTTGCATAACATCTCGCACGGTGCCACTGCCTACCAGGTGGCGCGTTTCTATTACATGCTGGAAACCGGCCAGCTGGTCTCGCCGGAAGCCAGTCGGCATATGAAAGAGATTCTCGGCAATCCGGGAATACACCACAAGTTCGTCAAGGGCCTGGAAGCGTCACGTCCGAATTCGCGCATCTACCGCAAATCGGGATCGTGGCGTCACTTTCATTCCGACAGTGCGATCGTCGAACGGGCCGGCCGGCGTTACATTGCCGTTGCGCTGGCGGAACACCCCAAGGGCGGCGAATGGATGCAAGATTTGATCGTCGCACTGGATGACATCGTGTTCAATCCGCAAGAGCCGATCAAGGCGGCCAGCCTGGAAGCCACCCGGAGCGCACACCCCTAGCTGACGGATCCGGTTTCCCGGCGGGTCGCGGTGGTCGCTCAGCCTGGTGCGCCAGCCGTTGCGGCCCGTTCGATGGATGCATCCCGGATGACGATGAAGTCCTTGCGAATGCGCAATATGGCGAACACCCACAGTACGCAAAAACCCAGGACCAGCCAGCTCAGGTCGGTATAGCCGAGTTTCCACGGCAGCCACTGGGTCAGCAGCAGGATCAGCAGGTTGCCGACGATCTTGAAACTGCGATAGCCGACCATGTCGATCCACGCCTTCGCACGGTAAATGGTTACCGGATCGACCGGCACGTACAGCAGTTCACGGGATGCACGGTTGATGGAATAAGACAGTCCCCGATCGGCAATTTTCATCACGGCTGCCACGACCAGTCCCGGTTGCAGCGCAAAAGCCATTGCCGAGAAGCCCAGCAGGAACGGTTGCACCAGCAGGCCGGCAATCGCGCCGAGGTACCGGTGCACCAGTGGCGTCACCGCCAGGTTGATGAGCAGGGCGAAGCTGCTGAGTACGCTGAGAAAGTTGGCGAGGTAGGCGGTGCGCGCCTCGCGCTCCGGGTAGGCCTGCTCCACCAGTGTCATGAACTGGTACTCGATGATCGGCTCGGCGATCTGCGACAGCAGCAGGATCAGCGCAATCAGCCACAGGTACCGATTCACCCGCAGTGCATGCCAGCCATCCGTCACCGCGGCCGGCACGTCCTCCAGGCGCACATGCTGCGCTGATTCGTGATACACGCCATGGCGCGCAAGCGTGGCCGTCAGCACCGTCATGGTCGTGATGATGGCAGCTGCCACCAGCAGCAGGTCGGGCGTGGTGACCGGCGTGGCCTTGATGAGCCAGCCGGCGAACAGGCCGCCCACCAGTCCACCCAGCAATCCACCGCTGCCGATCAGTCCGTACCAGCTTCTGCCTTCCGCGCTGCGGAACACGCTGTTGGTGAGGCTCCAGAACTGCTCAACCAGCACGACACTGAAAATATCCACCAGGATGTAAAAGCAAACTGCCACCGCAAAGCCCGGGTACTGCATCCAGATCCGGAATCCGATCAGCATCACGACAATGATCACGCACGTG
>JBFJWR010000217.1:0-4867 GCA_041623535.1 Pseudomonadales bacterium | reverse complement strand
GACTGCTGGTATATCGGCGACAGCACCACCGATGTCATTGCCGCGAATCGGGCCGGCATTACCAGCGTGTTTTTCAACGGTGCCGGCTGGGAACACGAGTGGCTGGAAAAAATCTTTCCCGGCACACCTGCCCATCCGCACATGCCGGCAGTGGTGACTGACAGTTTCAGGGATTTTATCCGGCTGTGCGAACGCTGCCTGCACATCTCACCCGCCGAACGGGAAGAAGCATTGCGTCACGCGCATGAGACCCTGGACGGCAACCCCGAAGTAACGGACGACAAAAAGGACACAGAGTGAACAATGCTGAAGAAACCCGCGTCATCGCGGTATTTTGCGATTTTGAGAACATCGCATTGGGAGCCAAGGAAGCAGAATACCCGCGCTTCGACATCGAAAAGGTGCTGGAGCGCCTGCTGCTGAAAGGCAACATCGTGCTCAAGAAAGCTTATTGCGACTGGGCTCGCTACAAGGAATTCAAGGCGCCCATGCATGAGGCGGCGTTCGAACTGATCGAGATTCCCCATGTACGCCAGTCCGGCAAGAACTCTGCGGATATCCGCATGGTCGTGGATGCACTGGACCTCTGTTACACGAAGGAACATGTCGACACGTTCGTGCTGATTACCGGGGATTCCGACTTCTCGCCACTGGTGAGCAAACTGCGGGAAAACAACAAGGCCGTAATCGGGGTGGGCGTGAAGAAGTCCACCTCCGACCTGCTGACCGCGAACTGCGACGAGTTCATCTATTACGACGACCTCGTCAAGCGCAACAGCACCCCCCGCCGGGCCAAGCCGGCAGCCCGCAAGCCCCGCAAGGTTGAATCCACTCCCACTGAGAAAGCCGACGAATCCGCCGAGGACCGTCAGCAGGAAGCGCTGGAACTGGTCGCTGAAACGTTCGATGCACTTTTGGAAACGCGGGGCGAAGACAAGATCTGGGGCTCGATGATCAAGCAGACCCTGAAACGGCGGAAGCCGGGATTCAACGAGTCGTACTACGGCTTCCGGAGCTTCGGCGATCTGCTGGAGGAAGCCAGCAAGCAGGGCCTGTTCAGCATGCAGCGGGATGAACGCTCAGGCGGCTATATCATCTCGACCCAGGCAGATTCCACCCAGGCAGCAGAGTAGCGCCTCAGAAGGTCTTCCCGCAGGGAAAAAATGCTGAAAACATGTGCGGATCATTCGGATGTTCCGTACTCGCCAGCCGGGCTTCCGCAGGGGGCTCGACACCGATCGTTTCCAGCAGGATGCCCATGCTGGTCAGCAGCCGGTAGGCCGCCAGCATGCGGTCATATTCGACGTCCGCGAACTCGCTGCGGGCGGCGAATGTTTCGCGTCCCACATCGAGCAGATCCAGCAGGGTGCGTTGCCCGATGTTGAATTGCTTACTGTACGCATCCCGTGTTGCCACGGTGGTTTCCATGCGCCGCTGTAACTCCGGCGCACGCCGTTCCAGCGCATCCAGGGCATTCCAGGACAGACGCGTGCTTTCCTCGATACGTCGCTGCAACTGGTTGTGCGTCTCCAGGGCACGATCCGTGAAGTGCTGCAGTTCACGAATGCGTGCCAGGTCGCGCCCGCCGTTGTATGCGCTGTACGCCATGCGCAACATGATCAGGGTATCTTCGTTCACCGCATCGACACCATCGATGTCGTTGTTCTTGTTCAGTTCTGCGTCCAGCGTCACGTCCGGGTACATGGCAGACAGGGCGACTTTCTCATCGGCATAGGCGGCCTGCAGGTTGGCGCGGGCCGCAGCCAGCGCGGGATGCACGGCATTTGCCATCTGCAGGGCTTCTTCAACCGTGCCGGGCAGCGCCTTGCAGTCCATGGCCGGCGCCGGCGCCAGTTCGTAAGGAAGGAAACCCACAACGCGCTGAAAATTGTAACCGGCATCGTGCACCTGTGACTCGGCAAACACGAGATCACTTTGTGAAAGCGCACGGCGGCCTTCGATCTGCTCGAGATTCACCTTGGTGGTAACGCCGGCGCGACTGCGCAACTCGATCTGGTCATAGATGGTGTTATGCAGGTCCAGGTTTTCCTGGGCATGATCGGTAAGCGTGCGGCGACGCAGGAAGTTCAGATACACCTCGATCGCGCGCAGGGCGGTTTGCTCTGCAGTGGAGGCAACCGTATAGGCCGCAGCTTCTGCGCGGGCCGTTCCGGCTTCCACCCGTGAGCTGGTTTCAAAGCCGTCAAACAGGGTCTGGCTGGCGGTCAGCGAGGACTCGTGACGATACAGTTCGCGATTCAGGCCGGCAGTGGAGGCGCTCTGCGTGCGCTCGCGGCCATGCCCAACCGACAAATCTACACGTGGCTTGTAGCCCGCCTGCGCCTGTTCGACTACATGATCGGCCGCCCGTCGACTGTGCCCGTCGGCCAGTACCTGCGGGTTGGTGCGCAGCGCTTCTTCCACAACCTCGAGCAGGCCTTTCGGCTGCTCGGCAGCAACCACCGGAGGGAGACCGGCGGTCAGCAGTAAAGTCGCCATCACCAACCCGGTACCGGCGCGATACATTTCAATGCCCATAGTTACTTTTATCCCGACTTGTTCCTGGTTCAGCGAATGGTTACAACCACGCGCCGATTCCTTTCTTCCTTGACGTTATCCGCAGTCTGCACCAGCAGTTCCGTCTCGCCCTTGCCTGAAACCGCGACAATGCGATCTGCCGGCACACCCATTTCCAGCAGTTTCTGCCGCACACGTTCAGCACGTGAAACGGACAGCTGCTGGTTTCCGGCAATACTGCCTACGGTGTCAGTGTGACCCGTGATCGACACTTCGGGCGACTCATGCGCCATGATCTGCTTGAACACGTAATCGATGTTGGAACGCGAAGAATCGCTGAGTTCCGTGGTTCCAAAGCGGAAATAGAGGGTGGCAATCAAGGGTGCTTCCGGCAGTGCAGTCAGCGCCGCGCCAAACTCGCGCTCCATCATGTCGCGGTCGCCGGTCAGTTCTGATTTTCTTCCGGCTTTCAATTCCGCAGCCGCGAAAGCGCCTTCCAGCAGCAGTTCGCTGCCATCCGCGAACGTTACCGAAACCTTGCCGACCCGGCCACCCATTTCGGGCATGACCATGTACAACTCGCGGATCGGTTCCGGACAAAACGCCGACGCAACGAATGCCGGACGCTCGGGCGGGGCCACCGCAGCGGCCAGTTGCGCGGCACGGTCGCCCTCCGGTGCGAGGCTACCCAGCGCACCACCTACAGTGGTACATCCGGAGGCTCCCGCCAGCAGGATGATCGCAAAACCGCCAAGAAGTCGTCGAATCACTGCGCTGCTCCACCCGCCACGTTTTCAACCTTCACGGAAAACTCGGTACCACGCACGGCCAGAACCGCGGAGGGGGTGCGCACCTTGAGCGCATCGGGGTTCTTCTGGGTCAGTTTTCCGGCAACCACCGAGAACACACCCTCGAGAAACGAAGCGTTGAAAAATCCCTCGTCGGTCTTCTCGTTGAAACTGAACTCATCCAGCATCAGTCGCGACTGTGGCCCCGCCGACATGCGCGAGTCGTCCACGAACAACAGGCCGACTGAGCCATCGCTTCCGGTCAGAATGATGTCCTTCTGGAATACCGGCATGCCGAGCTTGCCGGTCTCGGTTTTGCCGTTTCGTTCGATGCGGACATCGCCCGCCAGTTTTTTGATCTGGCCAATGCTTTCGGCCAGGGCCAGGCCCGGAAAGGCCAACAGGAGACTCGTCAGCAGTACAGGGATATTTTTCATGGGGAAACCGCCCGCTCAAAGAGCAAGAATTGTGATCTGGGTGTCAGTTTAGCGCAACTGGGGTCGATTGACTGCACAGGAAACCCCGGATTGCGCGAATCGGCCCGGCGACCCCCGCATAGGACAGGACCAGTCGCACCAACTATGCTTTCCAACCATGAAAGAGCAGCTTCGCACCCAGTTGACCGGCCTGATGCTGCTGTTCCTGACCATCGGTTCCATGGCGTCCTTTTATGTCTGGAACCCGCCCCTGGCCCAGGCCTTGCGCAATTACACCTTCGACCAGTTCCAGCGCCTGCAACCACGCAGATTCGATGACTTTCCGGTGCGCATTGTCGCGCTGGACGAGGAAAGCCTGGACAGATTCGGCCAGTGGCCCTGGCCACGCACGCTGCTGGCCGAACTGGTGGACAAGCTGCGCGCCGCCGGGGCAGCCGCCATCACCTTCGATGTCATGTTCGCCGAATCAGACCGTACGTCGCCACGCAACATCGAGCAAACCTGGCGTATCCCCAACCGCACCCGCGACCTGGTGCGGGCGCTGCCCGATCATGACGAAATTTTCGCCGCGGCCATCAAGCCGGGCGGTGTGGTCCTGGGGCATGCCGCGGAGTTCGTGTCGCAACCAGGCGCCCTGCCCCCGCCCCCGGCCGGAATCGTGGTCCGCGGGGCGGACCCGGCGCCCTACCTGCACCTGTTCAACAGTTCGGTACGGGCCCTGCCAGCGCTGGAGCAGGTGACAGCAGGGTATGGCACGGTCAACTTCCTGCCGGACCTCGACGGCGTGGTGCGGCGGATTCCCACGATGATCAACATCAACGGCACCCTGTACCCATCGCTGGCCCTGGAATCCCTGCGGGTCGGCCAGGAGGCCACCAGCTACCAGATCAGAAGCCGGGAGCCGCCCGCCGCCGGCATGGTCGGCATCCGGGTTGGCAAGGTGGATGTCCCGACCACGCCCAACGGCGAAGCCTGGGTCTATTTCACGCGTCCTGCCGCAGCCCGCACGATTTCTGCCTGGAAAATCCTTGAAGGGGATGTGCCGCGGGAAGAGATCGCCGGCCGCATCGTGCTGATCGGCGCCACCGCCCAAGGCCTGCTGGACCTGCGTTTCAGCCCCATGGG
>JBFJWR010000216.1:0-4897 GCA_041623535.1 Pseudomonadales bacterium | reverse complement strand
CCGGCACCCCGCTGCGCGGTCGCAACCGCCTGGTGCTGAAGCAGCGCACCGGCCGTGTGCAGTTGCCCTACCTGATCGATCCCAATACCGGTACGGAAATGTACGAGTCCCGCGACATCATGGATTACCTGCTGGAGACCTACGCCGCCTGATCCGCATTGCGGTATGCGCAAAACTCGCGCGCGGCCGGCAATGTACCGTTCGCGCCAGACGCCCGCAGAAAGCACCCCCCGAGGTGGCCTTGGGCAGTGGGCATGCGTCCCCTCCCGGCGCGTGCTCGGGTATGATGTTCGTTGTCCGGTGATGGCTGTATTGTATTGGCCCACGGCATCCGCGCCCCGGGGAACCGGGTCGCATCTGGTTTTAATCGATGGAGAATACCCACCATGGCTGGCGATCTGGTTACCTACAAGCGCGATGGAAATATTGCGACGATCACCATGGACGATGGCAAGCGCAACGCGCTGTCGCCACGCATGTTCAAGGAACTGAACGAGGCGCTGGACCGCGCTGAGTCAGAAAGCGTGATTGTCATCCTGACCGGGCGGGAGGACGTATTCTCTGCCGGCTTTGATCTGAAGGTGATGCGCGCCGGCGGCCCCAAGACCATCGGCATGCTGAAGTCCGGCTATGCCCTTACCGCACGGCTGATGGCGTTTCCGATGCCGGTGATTGCTGCCTGCAACGGCCACCTGTTTGCCATGGGCGTGTTCATGCTGCTGTCGGCGGATTACACCATAGGCTCGAAAGGCGCCTACAAGATTTCCGCGAACGAAGTGGCGATCGGGCTGCCCATGCCGCGGGTTGCGGAACTGACCCTGCGGCATCGCCTGCGTCCGGCGGATTTTCAGCGTGCCACCGTGCTGGCCGAGGAGTTCACGCCGGCGGCAGCCCGTGATGCCGGATTCTTTGACCAGCTCGTGGCGCCGGCTGACCTGCTGACAAAGGCCAGGAAAGTGGCTGAAAGTTTTGAGAAGCTGGATGTGCGTGCCCATCGCATCACCAAGCGGCGGGTGCGTAAGCAGACCATCAAGGCGATACGGCGTAACCTGCCGTTGGACCTGCAGGAAGCAGTGGTCGAAGGCTTGCGGTTTGCGGTGAAAGCGAAAAAATAGGCAGCAGGTATATTGCCGGGCGTGCTTGTGGTCGAAGCGTGCTGGGGCTGCCTTCGCGGTGACAGTGCGTTATTGATGCGGTGTCGATAAAGCTGGACTGCGGAACCGGGCCGGCTTCGGCGGTCGCAGCGTAAGCTCAGCTGCGACCGCCTCGATTCCTGATCTGGATACTACTCGGGGGCTTCGGGCAGTTCCTTCACCTTGGGCTTGCGCTTCTTGCGGGTTTTTTCCGGGATCATGCCGCGCATGGATTCCATCTTGCCGAAACAGAGCAGCTTGTCGCCCGGTTCCAGTTGCCGCTCATAGCGGGGGTTGGGAATGACTTTGTTGCCGCGATAAAGTGTCAGCACGTTGATGTCTTTTTCCGAGGGAAAGGAGTCACGGATGGTTTCACCTAATAGCTCCGAACCTTCCGGTACCAGGATCTCGCCGACGCCGTAGCCACGGCTGACCGTCAGGCGCTGGCGTACATCCACTTCGGGGAAGTCCACCTGGGCGGCGATGTATTCAACGATGGCGCCGGCGACATCCAGCTTGGTGCAGGTTTCGATGCCTTCCAGGCCCGGAGACGAGTTCACTTCCATGATCTGCGGGCCGTCCTTGCCTTCCAGCATGTCGACGCCTGCGACCTGCAGTCCCATGATCTGTGTCGCGCGCACTGCCGTTTCCCGATAGCTCTCGTCCAGTTCCACGGCTTCCGCAACACCGCCGCGGTGCACGTTGCTGCGGAATTCCTGGCCCTGCGCCACCCGGCGCATGGCGGCTACCACGCGGTCACCGACCACGATGGCGCGAATGTCCTTGCCCTTGCTCTCGGCCACGAACTTCTGCACCAGTACGTTCTGCTTCTGGCTTTGCAGCAATTCGATGATGGCTTCGGCTGACTCGACCGTATCCGCGAGCAATACGCCGATACCCTGGGTACCTTCGATGAGCTTGATAATCACCGGTGCGCCGCCAACGCGCTCAATGGAGGGCAGGACATCCCGCTTGTCGCGAACGAAATTGGTTTTCGGAATGCCGATGTGATGGCGGCTCAACAACTGCAGGCTGCGCAGCTTGTCGCGTGAATTGGCGATGCCATGAGCCGAGTTTGCACAAAAGACACCCATTTCCTGGAACTGGCGAACCACGGCCGTTCCGTAATAGGTGAGGGATGCCCCGATGCGCGGCAGCACCGCGTCGTAATCGCTGAGTTGCTTCTGGCGGTAGTAAAGGTCCGGCGACCCACGTTCCAGGTCGATCGCGAACTTCAGTGTGTTCAGTACCTTCACGTTGTAGTCCCGTTGCTCGCATGCTTCACGCAGGCGGCGGGTGCTGTAGTTGTTTGGTTCGCAGGAAAGGATTGCCAGTTTCAAGGGACCACCTGTTGGATACATTAGTGAATCAAGGAATTAGAGAACCATAATTACGGTTTTTCAGCAATTGGATTCTCCCACTTGGGCAAATTGTCCGCTTGTGCCAGTCTCTCCGATTGCTGGTTCTGTGCTTTCGTGGTGTGGAGCGACTGGTAACGGTGCTTGCGGGCGTGCCAGCCGGAAATGACAAAGCCCACCCATTTGGCCGGACTATCCTTATACTGTCCCGGTGAAAGTTCCACAGTATGCCCGCCAGTTGGACGGTGCCCCGGGAGAAGCCTGGAATGATCAGAACCCACCTAATTAATGCCGAAACCGGGCTGGTCCAGTCCGGCGGCCTCGAACTCGTGCAGACCTGGAAGTCCAGTGCCGACCTGATGCTCTGGCTGGACATGCAGGATGTCGAACCACGACAGGAATACGAACTGCTGGAGGCATTCGGCATTCATGCGCTCGCCATTCAGGATGCGCAGCGCAAGCGCCATCCGCCCAAGCTGGAAGTCTTTAACGAACACACCTTCCTGCTGATCCGGGGGCTGGATGCACACAGCACCAGCATCGATCTGCAGACAATTCATATTTCCATGTTCATCTCGGATCGTTTCCTGATCACCCGGCACAGTGGTGATTCGGTCAGCATCGACAGTCATTGGGCCATGATCGGCGAGGATGACGAGTTCACCCGCGCCGGCCCCGCGACCTGGTGCACGAATGTCGCGACACAGTCCTCGAAACGTTACATTCCCATTCTGCTGGGACTGGAATCGAGACTGGCGGAACTGGAAGACGACCTGATGGCCAAGCCCAGTGACGAGAAGCTGGCCGAACTGGTCGGCTACAAAACCCGGTTACGCCGCCTGCGCAGGATATTCTCCTACCATGAGCGGGTTTTTCATCGCCTGCTGAACGAGCAGGTCGATCACTTTCCGGAAGCTTTGCACCACCAGATTCACGATATCTACGAGGCCGTGGAGCGCTCGCGCAGCCTGTCTGACATGTACTACGAGGTTACCGGTGACCTGATCGAGGGCTATATCTCGATTGCTTCCCACCGCCTGAACCAGATCATGAAGGTACTCACCATTGTGACCACCATTTTTGTACCCCTGGGGTTCCTTGCCGGAATCTACGGTATGAACTTCGAATATATCCCGGAACTGGGTTTCCGTTACGGGTATTTCGTGCTGCTGTCGGTGATGGCGTCTATCGCCACGGGTCTTATGTTCGTGTTCCGTCGTCGCAAGTGGATCTGAGTATGCAGCGTCTGATGAGTCGGTTTTCGTGGGTGCTGGTCGCAGTACTGTTGAATTCGCTGGTGGTGATGCCGGTTGCGGCGGAAGAAGCCTCGGCAGGCGCATCTACGCAGGTTTCGGAAATGCCGGATCCGGCCAGCCTGAGGTCAGACTGGTGGAGCTTTTTCACGGTGCCGGCCGAGCAGGTACCCGAACACCTCGAGAAGCTGCGTAGCTTCCTGCAGGCGCGCCAGGCCGTCCTGCGCGAAAGCGGGGCGGGCCCGGCGGTCAAGGCTTATGCCAGCCTGCTTCGTGCGCTGGACACCTATGGCGAACTGCTGGCCGGGGACGCCTCGAAACCCGATGAGATTGCCGAGCCGAAATCCGGGTATCGCCTGACGGACATCTACCAGTTGGCGGAACACATTCCGGAAATTCAGCTGAGCATCGGTCTGACCAGTCGCGAACAGGGTCGGCTGGAGCGACTGCTGCAGGAGCAGAGTGTCGCGCTCGATATCCTGCGCACGGAACATCAGGCTGCGCCGCCTGCCACGCTGGAACGCGAACTCCTGGCACTGAAGATAATGCGCAAGCGGTTTGACGTGGCTTCTGAGCAGTTGCGCATCAAGCAGGCCATCGCCGGTCGGGTGGCCATGGAGAACCGGCTGAAGAGCAAGCGCAGTGAACTGGAGCTTGCCAAGAGCCGTGTTCAGTTTACGGCGGCTGATCTGCAGGAGATCAATGCGGAACTGGAGCGCCTTGAAAAGCTGAAATTGCGGGCCCGGCCTGCCAGTGACAGCCTGGATGATTCATTGCTGGTTGATGGGGAAGTGCAGGATCGGGAGCGCCTGCAGATGCAGCGTCGCGTGCTGAGTGACCTGCAGGCCGCCGACATCGACGCCCAGATCACCCTCCGCCAGATGGAGCGCCAGCTGGCGGCTTACCTGCTGGATGAAACTGCGTCGGTACATCCACTCCGTAAATCGGCCCGGGAAATGACCGAATGGGTACGGGAACGGGAGCGCCGGGTCCGCGACTGGGACAGTTATATCGCCAGCGAGCAGGCCAATGTATTGCGTCGCCTGGGCGAAGTGGCTGACGCTGACATTTCCATACCGGCCGTGTTACTGGCACGCCGCAGCACCCTGCAGGACGGGCAGGTGGCACTGGCCGAATTGCATCGCCGGTTGTT
>JBFJWR010000215.1:0-4986 GCA_041623535.1 Pseudomonadales bacterium | reverse complement strand
GCCAGTTCCGCCTGGCTTGCGGGGAAGTCGTACAGAACTGTAAAGGCATCCGGAGGCAGGGTCGGCCGCACCCGCTCTTCGAAAACCAGGTCCAGGCAGGCATCCCGACCCAGGGACGCTGCGCCCGGCAGCAGCCCGGCAGCGAGGTTGGCCAGTTGTTGATCCGTGCAGGTGTCGGGATCGATGTCGGCATGCTGGCGCAGCGCATCCGCGTAGTTCACGCGCAGAATGCGCTTCTCACCCAGCACTCCGATCAGCAGTTCCAGGCATTCCGCCTCCAGTTCTGCCAGCGTAAAGCCCGGCCGGTACCACTCGAGCATGGTGAACTCGGGGTTGTGCAGACGCCCCGACTCGCCCCTTCGAAAAACATGACCCAACTGGTACATGGCAACCGGGTGGCTGGCCAGCAGGCGCTTCAGTGCGAATTCCGGCGAGGTCTGCAGGTGCCAAGCGCGGCCATCGGGACCGTCAAACGCAAAGGTCTGCAGGGTCGACTGTGCAGGTGCACCGGGGTACAGGGCGGGGGTGTCGACCTCGAGCACCTCGCGCGCCGCAAAGAACGCGCGCAGGGAGGCGAGCAACTCTGCCCGCATACGCAATACCGCCAGGCTGGCGCCGGATGGACGCATGACCGGCGCCGGCGTGGAAATGACTAGGACTCTTTGGCCCGGCTGACGTATTCGCCGGAACGCGTGTCCACGCGGATCACTTCGCCCTGGTTCACGAACAGGGGCACCTTGACGACTGCACCGGTAGACAGGGTCGCGGGCTTGGACCCACCGCTGGCGGTATCGCCCTTGATGCCCGGGTCGGTTTCAACGATCTCGAGTTCGACGAAATTCGGTGGCGTCACTGCCAGTGGATTGCCGTCCCACAGGGTCACGATGCAGGAGTCCTGCTCCTTGAGCCACTGGGTGGCGTCACCGACAGCCGCCTCACCTGCGGCAAACTGCTCGAAAGTTTCCGGGTGCATGAAATGCCAGAACTCACCGTCGGCGTAGAGATACTGCATGTCGATATCCATGACATCGGCAGCCTCAATGGATTCTCCGGACTTGAAAGTCCGGTCCCAGACCCGGCCGGTCTTGAGGTTACGCAAGCGCACCCGGTTGAAGGCCTGGCCCTTGCCGGGTTTGACAAACTCGTTCTCGAGAATGGTGCAGGGGTCACCTTCCAGCATGACCTTCAGGCCGGAACGGAATTCGTTGGTAGAATAGTTCGCCATGGATACTCCAGTCGCAGTCGCGCAAATCGCAGACGCCAGTCAAGGCGCGAATGATACTCTCATCGCACGGGCATGTGCAGACGGGACCGACGACTGGCGGCACACGCTGCGCCAGGCTATTCGCAGCCTCGACAAGCTGCTGGCAGCACTGGGCCTCAGCGCTGCCGAGGTCGGCGTGTCACCTGCCGGGGCGCGGCAGTTTCCGGTCCTCGTACCTCCTGAACTTCTGGCAGCCATGGAACCGGGCAATCCGCGCGACCCCCTGCTGTTACAGGTATTACCGGGCGCGCCGGAGTCCCTGCCCCAGCCGGCGCATTTTTCCACCGACCCGCTGCAGGAAACCGCACAGCCGGGCACACCGGGTGTCATTCGCAAGTACCGGGGCCGGGCCCTGCTGATCATGACCGGCGCCTGCGCGGTGCACTGCCGCTACTGTTTTCGCCGCCATTTTCCCTATGCCGAAGCAAGCGTCACCCCGGCGCGCTGGCAGGCCATGCGTCAGGCACTGGCCGCCGACCCCGGATTGCGGGAGGTCATACTCAGCGGTGGCGACCCGCTGCTGGTGGGCGACGAAAGCCTGGACGGCATCCTTGCAGACCTCGAGGCCATACCGCAATTGCGCTACCTGCGTATCCACACGCGCATCCCGCTGGTACTGCCCGAACGGATTTCACCATGGCTGGCGACACGTATCGCCGCTTCGGGACGACCCATGACGGTGGTGATTCACTGTAATCACCGGCACGAACTGACCCCCGCCGCGTGCGCTGCGCTGGGGCGCCTGCGTGAGCAGGGCGTGACATTACTGAACCAATCGGTCTTGCTGAAAGACATCAACGATAACTGCAATACCCTGGCCGAGCTGAGCGAAGCGCTGTTTCAGGCCGGCGTACTACCTTATTATCTGCACCAACTGGACACGGTTGCCGGCGCGGCCCATTTTCACGTCAGCGAAGCAGAAGCCCGGCGTCTGCACGCAGACCTGAAAGCATGCCTGCCGGGCTACCTGGTGCCCCGCCTGGTGCGCGAGGTGCCGGGTGATACCTCCAAACGATGGATTGGTTAGCCGAACGCACCACGCCGTCTATTCTATGTATACTTTCACTAATAACCTGAGCCTGGCTACCAGACAATGCAAGAGCTTTTCAATCTTCCCGAACCGGACCTCGACCAGCTGACATTCTGCGGCCCAAGCGAGGAAGATTTCACAACCTGGGTAGCCTCTCTGCCCATGGCCAACGTGGGCGAGACATCACGGCAGGTGTTTCATGCGCTGGGTGAAATTGTCCACCTGCGGACCAACCCCGAACACCGCTTCTCGTTGCTGGAAGTCAGCCGCTCCAGCATGCACTACGTGGGCCGCTCGCTGGAGAAGCACTTCGTCACCCAGGCAGTGATCCTCGAAGAGAAGCAACTGCGCATCGCCAACCTGGTGCAGACCATGCAAACGCAGCTGGCATCCGGTTACCTGTCGGTCATCATGGGCCTGCTCAAGGAGAATCCGGTAGCGCCCGGACCAGAACAGGATCGCCAGCGCCAGTTGCTGGCCACTGCCATCCACCGCGCCATGTCCGAACTGGGACTCACCGTGCTGCGGTCGTGCCAGATGTATGCCGGTGCGCACAAGCTCGTTTGGCTGAAATTACACAGGCTCTACGCGCTGGCAGAAGAACAGAAACTGCTGGATGTGAACTGCCTGGATCCGGAGAACCGCTATAAGGCGCGAACCACCATTGCCGACGGCTACAAGCGCCTGCTGCTGCTTGGCTGCTGCAAGCCCAACCAGCTGCTGCAGAAAGAACTGGCTGAAGTGTATTACGCACTGGAGCACTGGGTGGACCAGACCGAGATTCACCACACCCCGGTATCCCAGGACCTGTTCAGCTTCAATCTTGATGAAGACCGGCTGGTCAGCTACAGCAAGCTCAGCGAAGCCGAGGGCGTGGACGAGAACTGGCGCGGACTATGTACCGAGGCACTGGTCAAGTCGCTCAGGCTGCGGATTGAAGAACTGGCCGAAGACGGGTCCTTGTCCAAGTCCAAGGATCGGGTCGAGGTTCCGGAAAAGATCACCCTGCATATCCTCAATCACCTCGCGCACTCCTGGGGCGCGTTCTTTGAGCGTGGCGACGGCCGCCAATCCATCAACAGCGAACTCAGCGTGTGTATCGGCCTGACCGCGGTCCAGTACTTTGTATCCGGACTCCTGGACTTCAACCTGCAGATGAGCGGCGGCACCCTGCTGTCTGCAAAATCAGACAACCCGTTCATGGATGGTGCGCGTGAAAGAGCAGGCGATGATGCCTGGGGCAGCGCCTTCGATGCCGGCGGTGGTGGATTCGGCGATATCAACCTGCAACGCCTCGAAGACGTACTGGGCATAGGCGCCGGTGCCGGCAACGGTCGGGCCGGGCCGCGCCTGCACAAGAAAAAGGCCACGACCTGGGAAGAACTGGCCGACCAGACACCGCGTCAGCCCCTTTTCCGCCTGCACCTGGTCGATACCAGCCCCGGTGGCCGGTGCATTTCCTGGGGTGCACAACCTTCTGACCGGGTCCAGGACGGGCAGATCCTGGCGTTTCGTGATGCCGATACAGATCCATGGACCATCGCCGTGGTGCGCTGGATTCAGCACCGCGACAACGAACTGCGTACCGGCGTCGAGATCCTCTCCCAGCACGCCCTGGCTTGCGGCGTCGGACTGATCCTGCGCGATCGCCCGGCCGCTGACTTCATGCGTGCCCTGGAAGTGCCGGCCATGGATGCGCTCGACCAACGCGCGACGCTGCTGATACCCAATGTGCCGTTCAAGGAAGGACAGAAGATCTATATCAACCGGCGCGGCAAGCGTGAAAAAGCAATTCTGGAACGTTGCCTGTTCTCTACCGGCTCATTTGCCCGCTTTGAATACCGCTCGCTGGAACTGCAGGCCCCCAACGCAGAAGATAAGGCAAAAGAAAGTGCCAAAAATAAGAAGGATGAAGACGATGGGACCTTTGATAACCTCTGGGACAAGCTCTGAGAGGAAGCGGGCGGACTGTTCATGCCGTCTGAGCATGGGCTACCATACCTTCTATAATCCCTTGCGCGCTGGCGTTTGACCCTCCTTTAAGTGAAGTCGCGTACCCCATGAGCAAAGAAGACGACATCGTCCGCCTGTTACTGCTGACCGAATCGCAGAACGAAGGCGAGCAATTGGTCAGCCTGTTGCGCAATCGCGGCTATGCGACCCGTGCTCATCACATTTCCTCCAACGAAGATCTTGAAACCAACCTGCAGGAAAAAGACTGGGACCTGCTGCTGGCCCAGCAGGAAGCGCACGGGATGACGGCAGCCGGCGTCATTGCCAGCATCAGGAAAAGCGAAAAGACCTTCCCGCTGATAATCATCGCCCCGGCAGCTGATTCCGAGACAGTCACCGCCGGCCTGGAAATGGGCGCCAGCGATGTGGTGCCGGCCGGTGAAGACCAGCGCCTGGGATTGGTGATTGCGCGTGAATTGGCCAGTTTAAGCGAACGCAAGAAGCGGGTACGCGCCGAGAACGCCCTCGAAGAGACCGACAAGCGATGCCAGTTGCTGCTGCACAGTTCGCGTGATGCCATTTCCTACGTGCATGACGGCATGCACATCTATGCCAACGAAACCTACATGGAAATGTTTGGCTACGACGACCCGGAAGAACTCGAGTGCACCCCGCTGGTCGACATGATTACCGCCGACAGCCTGGCAGAACTCAAGGAACGCCTGAAGAAAGTATCTTC
>JBFJWR010000214.1:0-5065 GCA_041623535.1 Pseudomonadales bacterium | reverse complement strand
TGAAATATTCCAGCACGTCCTCACCCAGTCGAATGGTTACAGGCTTCTTGAGTTTCGAAGCGTAGGGGTTTTTGCGGCTACGCATTTTTGAGAGGTCGTACTCTTTCTTCATGGTGAATACCCTGGATAGTATTGGCGCTCCGACCTGGTTGCAGGGCGCGCGGAAATAATTCGAATAATGTTCCCCGAACCACGCTCGCAGTGACAGACGATCAGTAGCCGTGACTGCATACTCATCCCCAACAGGATGAATCTCTCCTCCGTTTCGGAGTGTTCATCATCGAAGAATTGAACCGCGTGTTCGTCATAGAACACCGACTTGGCTTCTTCGAAAGAGACTCCATGTTTTCGCCTGTTGGCCGAGGCCTTGCCTGCATCCCACTCAAAGCGAATCATATGTACATTATATGTACATCGCCTGCGCTGTCCATCGGTTGCGGGCCGCGCTCACTCATCCACATCATCCATATCCACCTGCCCCGACATCCGCCGGCGGATGTGGGACCAGGACATGCCGGTCGCCAGCACCAGGGAAAAGAGCAGCAGCACCAAGGTCGTGACCGCCTTGATGCTGTCGGTGTTGATGATGCCGAGGTCGATCACCATCCACAGCAGGACACCGAAGAAGGCGAAGGCAAGCACCAACCCGATCGGCCCGAGTGAACGCAGCGTGGCGCGGAGGTAGATCGTCCAGCCGATGATCAGCAGGATGCCGGCGAGCGCGATGTAGGGGGTCAGGCTCTCCAGGCTGGCCAGGAGCCAGTGGTAATAGGAGTAGCCGAAGGGGTTGTAGGTTGCGAAAACGATGATGAAGGCGAACAGGAATCGCAGGAAAAAGCTGCCGGCGCCAAATTTTTTCATGAAAAATCCCCTGAAAACATGAAGATGAACGCACGTTCATCGATTGACGGAAATTGCGGTTTTGATGGCTATTCAGGGTATGCGCTTTTCCAGATCACGCAACGTGAAAATGCCGGATCAATCGGTCCAATTGCCGAACAAATGTTAGACAGATGCTCATATTTCCTTTGAATTCAGAAGCTTCGTCCAGATAGCTGAGCACGATTATGGTTTTGTTTAGAAAATAGCTAATTCGCATACTTATTCTCATACGCAATTCAAACCATTGGTTTATATAACAAAATAGTTTTGATGAAATCCTTGCAATAGAAATTGCGAACATTAAGATTTGCGCCCCGTTCGGATGGCGGCTCATGGAAGAGCCTGGATACACGGAGGTGCAGTCATGGAGGACGTGTTCGGACGCAACTACCGGTACGGCGTCATACCGGACGTGGAGAGGGCCAGGATGGCCCGGCGACATGCGTCTCATGGACGAGGCGCGCTTCCACAGCGACTGGTCTATCGGCCGTCACTGTTTGCCATTGCAACCGAGGGCAAGGCCCGGGCATGCGACCTGCACAACGTGCTTGGGTCTCGCACGGCGCCGCGCCCGCATTTTTACCGGATGCATCCCTGGTGAGGGGGAGGAACCAGATGAACACGAACCTCATGCTGCTGCGTACCGTGGACGCGCTCGCCGTGACGGCGGTATTCGGCCTCGCCGCCACGATCCTCGCGGGCCTGTTCGGAGACGGCCTGATGCGCAACCCGGCGCTGGCGGACTCGATGACGGGTGCCGTGTTGGCTGCCTCCGGCCTGCTGCCGGCCATCTACGTGGTGGTGTTCGAGGTTCTGCGGAAACCGACCCTGCGGGAGAAGCTGACCGGGCTGCTGGCCTGGCCAGCGACGATGATTCTCTTCCTGCTCCTTATGGCAGTTTTTCTCGCGCCGATGAGGCAGTTGACAGCGTTCGCGGGCGCGCTGGCATTGATCGGCCCGATGGGCCTGCTCGCCGCGCAGCTGCTCTGCCTGTCGCTCGTGCTGGCCGGGAAGGAGGAGTTCATGGGCAGGCCGGTCAGGAACCATCCCGGGACGAAGGACTACGACCCTGAGGATCCGTGGGCGGATGAACTGCCTGATGCACTGCAGGGCTGGAACGTCGGCGCCATGCTCACCGCGCCCGTCTGGGCTTTCGCCCATCGCAGCAGGAGAGGCCTGGTGCTGCTGATCGTGCCGGTGCTGGCGATGATCGCGCCGATCATCATCGGCCGGCGGGCCAATCACTGGGCCTGGCAGAACGGCATGGTCGATGACGTGGATACCTACCTGGCACAGCAGAAGGTATGGCTGCGCGCCGGCTGGGTGGTGATTGGCCTGCTGGCGCTTGCAGCACTCACCTAGGGATCGCAACCGGGTTTTTTGCGGCAGGGAATGCCGGGCGACGCCAGGACGGAAGACATGGACCCGGTTACGGCAGGGATGGAACTGGCTCAGGGAAGAGCCGAATTTTTCAAACGGAACGGATGACGAGCGATGCTACAACCACTGGACACTTCCGGGAAAGGTTCCGCAGCGAGCGGTGGCGGCCTTTGGAACCGGCTGTCCATTCCGCAGCGGCTGGCCATTCTGCTTTCGCTGGTTGCTGGCTGGTATGTCTTCCAGAACATCGAGACGTGGTGGCAGACGGCGAGGCTGATGACCTACTCCCGGCCGGCGGACTGGGTGCCGTTGGAAATCGCTGATCCGTGCACGACGGTGGCGCTCGAAACCGATCATGCGTTGGTGATCGATGCGCATGGGGATGTGTATTCATGGGGGGCGTCCTCACGCGGAGAACTCGGGTACAAGGTAATGCCGCAAGGTAGCCGACCCTCGTCTACTTATCAGGAAACTCCCCGTAGGGTTCCGTTGCCTTCGAAGGCGCTTTGTATATCCACATCGCAGAGTTTTGTTGTTGCGTTGCTTGAAGACGGGAGTATCTGGTACTGGGGCGATTTCGGGCCGCGTTACAAAACCACCCACGATTATCTGCGGAATGAAAACACGGATAACCCGCACCGAACCTTTGAGCCGGTCCTTTTTCTCGAGAACACGAATGCTGTCGCGGTCGTCACACATGGAGACGGCGGCAACTACCTGACCGCGGACGGCCGTGTGTACCAGTGGGGCGGCGAACCGCTGGAGCGCGGCTGGGATACGCATCCATATATCTGGGAACCCTATGAGGTGGAATTTCCGGAACCGGTTGCCTGGATCGAGGCGCGTGGCAAGGCACGGGTCGCGATCACCGTGACCGGTGACGTGTATGCGTGGGGGTTGGTCGGCAACTTCAAGAACAATGAATTCAAGGATTTCCAGCGCTCGCCAGAACCCGTGCAGATCAGGACGCCGGTACCTGCCGTGGACGCGGCGAATGGCGGCAGTTACTTCAATATTCTCGACCGCGACGGGCACGTATGGACCTGGGGCACCGACATTCGCAATTACCGGGATGGAACAGTCAATCGATTCGTCGAGTTTGAGCGGCTCCCGAATCTGGAAGGGATTCAGAGCATCGCCTCTCCCAATGCGCATGAAGACACGGCCGTGCGACACGACGGCCGATTGATTATCTGGGGTAACAAGTACTACCTGGTGCCGCCCACAGCGCTGAATCCGCACACCTATCCCCGCCTGGTCGATCTGCCTTTTCGGGTTTACCGCGTTCATGAAAGAAGCAACGCGCGCATCGTGGAAGATCGGTCCGGCTGTTATTGGGCCACGCAGCGTTGGGCCGGACGTCTGCGGCTCCACTACGGCGATGTGCAAGGCCCCAGCGGACTGAGCCCGGAAGAGCGTATTGCCTGGGAAACAGAGCAGAAACGCGGTGCATTCCAGCGCAAGCTGCCGCTGCCGCGCTATGGCCGACAACCCACCACGCCCATTTACCGACCAGACGGCGCGCAGGTCTGCGCGCGCGTCGAATGAAGAAACAGCAAGGGAGTAGTTTGAAATGGAATTCAACTGGAAGGAAGCGTATCTGAACGCAGTGCTGGCCAGAATCGCGTATCTAGGTGATACGCAAATTTGGGAAAGCAACGAATTATTTGCGAAAGCCCTGGAAGATTCCGGACTCTCTGACCGCACAATCAAGTGGTTCTTCGACACCTACGAAACCGTCGCCACATCGCTGGATCACGAGTTCACCGGCTATGACGGCATCCTTCTGCGCAAGAAGCAGCTCAACGAGAACGGCAGCTACGACTACTTCCTGCTGAACCGGGGCACGGAGATCAGTCCCTCTGCCCCGAACGTCACCCTGGCAGACGTGGCGGCGGACATTTTCGCCGACTACCTCGCACTGAGCGAGGGCGAGTCGATCAGCCAGTTGGCGTCGCTGAATGATTTTTACCTGGCCAACGAGGCCTTGCTGTCCGACCCGAACGCCACGCTGTCTCTGGTCGGACATTCGCTGGGCGGGCATCTCAGCATGCTGTTCGGGGTGAAGAACCCTGAACTGGTCGACAACGTGTGGACCTACAACACGCTGGGGGTGCCGGCGGAGGTCGAGAACTTCAACGCCCTGAGTGTCTCTGAACAGGAAGCCTTCGCCGCCGCCACGCGTGGCGTACTGGACACGATGGAGGAGGTTGGCAAGTGGTCCAGGCTGGCGGCGAAACACGCAACCTGGGTCATCAGGATGCTGTACAACTCGATTCCCACGGATGTGCCCGCGCCGGAAGGCGTCAACATCTGGAACCTGGTGCTGGAGGATGGCGCCGATCTTGTCAACGAGATCTACGCCCGGCACGGTGACAGTTTCTATGCGGAGGGCGGCGAGGTCGGCGATGCCGGCAATCCCGCAGAAACGCACTCGATCGGCAAGCTCGCCGATACCCTGCTGATCACGCATCTGCTCACCGCGATCGATCCGAGCATCGCGCCGCAATCCGTCGGGAAACTGGTGTTCTCCTCCTCGCGCAACACGCTGCTCGACCACGATTTGCTGGTGGAAACTGCGGCGAGGTATTTCCTTTTCCCGTTCAAAGCGACCGATGAACCGCGGGCGACGGATCGCGAGGAAGGCGAACTTTATGATCGGATCTATCACAATCAGCTTGAGCAAACTGCGCTCGACATCGCAGACCTGGCAATCGCCCAGGGCGGCTACACCCTGGTCAGCCTGCTGGACCTGAAGTTCGATCTCTTCCTTGAGCAGGTACAGCAACCCGGCCCCGTCGGC
>JBFJWR010000213.1:0-5150 GCA_041623535.1 Pseudomonadales bacterium | reverse complement strand
TTCGCGAGAACATGTTCAACCCCCGCGATCACGCCGGAGTAGCTTCCGCTACCACGCCGGTTCAATACCTTCACTGGAATAACCGTGGCTCCAGCTGCCACACCGATCACTCCGATTCCATTATTCTTCGCAGCGATCGTGCCAGCGACGTGGGTGCCGTGTCCGTTTTTGTCGTCGAGCCCCTCCTTGCTGAATGCGGTAAAGCCTTTTGAAGCGTCCACAGTAAGATCCGGATGAGCAAGGTCGATACCAGTATCAATCACCCACGCACGCTTCCCCACTCCATTACCGGCGCCACCCACACGATCGATCCCCCAGGGCACGTCCTGAAGTGGTGGTTCCTCGCCACCATCTCCCCCACCCGGCTTGCCGGGCTTGTCAGGCTTTGGATATGCATAAACCAACTGATCTTTCTCAACCCGGACAATCCGTCCGTCACTCTTCTCGGCCAGGCGTACCGCCGCCTCAAACGACATGCGCGCCGAAAACCCGCGGATGGCGCGCGAGTACACGAAATCTGGCCGACCATGCCCTTCGCTGCGCAGTAGTCCCTGCGCTGCACCACGCACGTCGGAACTTGCGACTTCATCGCTAAACACGAATATCCAGCTGTTCTTTACAAACTTCTCGACGTCTTCCGGCATGGCTGCAAACAGCTGGGCAGAAAACAAAATCGAGCAAAGGGAAACCAGTAGCGGCGCGAAACGCATGGGCTTATCTCCGGATTGCAGATATCCATCATTTTAACAGAGGATCCGGCCCGCACCCCGCGGACCTTGGTACTAATTTCTTATAATAATTTTCGAGACTATTACTTCATCAAATATGCCAGGACACCCGACGCCGGTGAGGATCAGGTCGTCTGCCGGTCCACGAAAGGAGCCATGCCCTCCCCCAGCACTTCCCGGCTGATGATGATCTTCATCACCTCGGAACTGCCGGCATAAATGCGCGATACCCGCGCATCGGCAAACATGCGCGAGATCGGGTACTCGTCCATGAATCCGGCACCGCCGTGCAACTGCAGGCACTCGTCACAGACCCGTCCCTGCAGTTCCGAAGTCAGCAGCTTGGCCTTGGCCGCATCGACTGCAGTCAATTGCTTCTCGTTATGCGCGGCCACGCACTGGTCGATGTAGCACTGTGCCATGTCCAGTTGGGCGCGCAGTTCGGCGAGCTTGAACTGCGTGTTCTGGAAGTCGGCGACGGCCTGGCCGAAGGCTTTGCGCTCGCGCACGAAATCCACCGTAACGTCGAAGGCTTTCTGCGCGGCGGACAGGTAACCACAGGCGCCGAGCAGTCGCTCCTCGGCCAGCCCCTGCATCATGTAGTGGAAACCCTTCTGCGGATCACCCAGCACATTGGCCTTGGGTACTTTGACATCATGAAAAAACAACTCCGCGGTATCCTGCGCCTTGAGGCCGAGTTTCTTCAGGTTGCGCCCGCGCTCGAAGCCCTCCATGCCGCGCTCCACCACGAACAGTCCCATGCTGTGCCGGCTCTCGCCACTGCCGGTTTTTGCCGCGACGATGACCAGGTCGGCATTGATACCGTTGGAGATGTAGGTTTTCTGGCCGTTCAGCAGGTAATGATCGCCCATGTCTTTGGCGGTCGCGCGGATACCGGCGAGATCGCTGCCAGCATCCGGCTCGGTCATGGCGATGGCCAGGATATGTTCTCCCGTCACGCACTTCGGCAGGAAGCGTGCCTTCTGCTCGTCATTGCCGAAATGATCGATGTACGGCCCCACCAGCCGGCTGTGCAAGGAATTGAACCAGTCGTAGGCGAGCGCGTACCCGGTCTCCTCGATGATCACCTGCTCGAAGCGAAAGTCGCGATCCCCCATGCCACCGTACTGTTCATCCGGCCAGACCATCAGGAACCCCCGCTCGCCGGCCCTGCGAAACGCCTCGCGGTCGACAATGCCCTGCTGATGCCAGGTCTCCAGGTGCGGCACGATCTCCTGCTCGAGGAATTTGCGATAGGCACTGCGGAACAGAACCTGTTCCTCGGTGAAATCTCGTTTCAGCATGTTTGCAGTCTCCGGTGGATTCAGTTGCTGCCGGGATCGGTGAACACGGCGGCCCGCTTTTGCAGTCGCGCGGTCACGGCCTCCACCTGGTTGGGCTGGCCAATGATGGACTGCTGCAACGATTCCTCGAGCTGCAGACCGGCTTCCGGGCTGGTGTGCCAGCTGTCTTCAAACAGTTTCTTGGCAGCGCGTACGGCGTCCGGGGAACGGGCGGCTATTGTGCGGGCCAGTTCCATGGCCTGTGCATGCGGGTCTTCGGCAATCCGGGTCAGCAGACCCAGTTCACAGGCCTCGGCAGCTTCCAGTATGCGCCCCGTGAAGGTCAGTTCCTTGGCCACGTCCATGCGCACCAGTTCGCGCAGGGTCTGGCTGCAACCCATGTCAGGAATCAGTCCGTATTCAGTTTCCATGATGCACATCCGCGCCTGCGGATGCCCGATGCGGATGTCCGCTCCCAGTGCGATCTGGCATCCGCCACCAAAGGCCACCCCGTGTATGGCGGCAATCACCGGCACCGGAATACGCTTCCAGACCCAGGCCGTGGTCTGACCGTTGTTGGCCGGCTCCACGCCGTCATGCTCGAAAGCCATCCGGATGCTGTCCGGCCCCTTGGCCAGAAAACTGGGGTAATCAATTCCCGAGCAAAAACTCGGCCCATTGCCGGACAGCACGATGGCGCGGACATCGGTGCGCTGCTGCAACGACATGCCGACATCGCGAATCGCACGAAACTGCGCCTCGTCAAGCGCATTGTGCTTTTCCGGGCGGTTGAGACGGACATCAGCCACTCCGTTTTCAATTTCGACGGTCACCCGTTCGTTCACGACTCTCTCCTTGCGTGGCTCGCCTGCTGCCGCCCCACAGCGAAACTCCATGGGTATGCAATAATGAACCGGGTGTCACCAATCTGACAACCATGGGCTGCGCGCATGTCGGATCTTCCGCAACTGATCGTCTTTACCGACCTGGACGGTTCGCTGCTGGACCATGACAGCTATGACTGGAGAACCGCCCGGCCGGCCTTGCAGCGTCTGCACGAACTCGGTGCGCCCCTGCTGCTGAACTCCAGCAAGACCGTGGCCGAACAACAGGAACTGCGCCTGGAACTGTCGAACCCGCATCCGTTCATCGCGGAGAACGGCCATGTGACGGCGATTCCCGCTGGGTATTTCGAAGGTAAAACAGACCTCGCGGCAGCTCTGGAAACAAACTGCACCGGCACTTCTTACCGGGAAATTCGCGCCATTCTTGAAGAACTTCGCAACGAGCACGGATTCCGCTTCCAGGGCTTCGGTGATCTGGACACGCAGACGGTGGCCACGCGTTGCAACTTTTCACCCGCCGCGGCCGCACTGGCACAGCAACGACTGGCCACCGAACCGCTGCAGTGGGAGGACTCGGAAACGGCGCTGGTAAAATTCACCGAACTGCTGGCCACGCGCAATCTGTGCGTAGTGCGTGGCGGCCGGTTTGTGCATGTATCCGGACCCGGCGACAAGGGCACGGCCACCATTGACCTGCTCGCGCGCTACCGGCAGATGTGGCCGGAACACAGGCTGGTAACCGTCGCCCTGGGCGACAGCGCCAATGACCTGCCGATGCTGAATGCCGTGGATCATGCCGTGGTGATCCCGTCGCGCCGGGGCAGGGCAATCGCACCGCTGGCGGCCGGTACAGTACACGTGGCGCCGACTCCCGGCCCCTCTGGCTGGAATCTCGCTATGCTTTCCCTGTTGGATGAACTTGGATACGGATAATGGGCGACTTTTACCAGAACGGCATCATCACCAATTTTCACAACCTGCGTCAGCGTGACCTCCCGGCACTGGAGGATGACCTGCGTCGATTTTCTGCGCGACGCCCCATGACCCTGGTCCTGCCGTCGCTGTTTTCCGAACTGGAAGGCCCCGCGCTGAAGAACATCATCAGCGAACTACGCGAGGCCGACTGGCTGACGCAGATTGTCATCGGACTGGACCGGGCCGATGCAAAGCAGTTCGAATTCGCCCGGCGTTTCTTCGGTGAGCTGCCGCAAAAACACCGCATCCTCTGGCAGGATGGGCCACGCCTGCGAGCGCTGGACCAGGAACTGCAGAAAGAGAATCTGGCGCCCATGGAACCCGGCAAGGGGCGCAATGTCTGGTACTGTTTCGGCTACGTACTGTCGTGTGAACAACCGGGAGCCGTGGCGCTGCACGATTGCGACATCGTCACGTTTGACCGCAGCCTGCTCGCACGCCTGATCTACCCGGTTGCCAGCACGGACTTCAGTTACCAGTTCTGCAAGGGCTACTACGCGCGCATCGCCGAGGGGCAACTGAAAGGCCGGGTGAGCCGCCTGATGGTCACGCCCATGCTACGAGCGCTGAAAAAGATGTACGGCCCCCTGCCCTACCTCGAATACCTGGACAGCTTCCGGTATCCCCTGGCGGGTGAGTTCTCCATGCGCACGGACGTTCTGGATGATATCCGCATCCCCAGCGACTGGGGTCTGGAGATCGGCATTCTCTCCGAGGTGCACCGCAACTACACCACCAAGCGCCTGTGCCAGGTGGATATCACGGATGTGTACGATCACAAGCATCAACCGCTTTCGGAGGATGATCCGCAGGCCGGCCTGTCGCGCATGAGCCGCGACATCGCCCTGGCGATTTTCCGCAAGATGGCGACACTGGGAACCGAGTTCAGTCGCGAATCATTTCGTACCATCAAGGCCACTTACTACCGGGTGGCACTGGACCTCATAGAAACCTATTACGACGATGCACGCATGAATGGCCTGCGCACTGATCGGCATGCAGAAGAACAGGCGGTGGAACTGTTTGCCGCAAATATCATGGATGCCGGCAAACACTATCTCGATCACCCAATGGAACAACCGTTCATTCCCAGTTGGAACCGAATTCGCGCCGCCACACCACAATTCCTGGAACGGCTGAATGCGGCGGTAGAGGCGGATTACGCGGAGACCGCGTCCTGAGACGGGAGCGTTCTTCGTTCCGGGCCTGTCTAGGGATCCCGCATGTCTCCCGTCGTCCTGAGCGGAGGGCGCAGCCCGAAGTCGAAGGATCTCGGAGTCTGTACGACGCACTGTCCGAGTTTGCCGTAACCCGACGAG
>JBFJWR010000212.1:0-5251 GCA_041623535.1 Pseudomonadales bacterium | reverse complement strand
GCGAAAGACTTCGGGTTGTCCGCCGAACCCCAGTTCCCCTGACCATCCACAAACGGATAGCGGTACGAGAACGGCTGCGCCATCAGCACCATGGCTTCGTAGCAGGCCGAATCACCGTGGGGATGAAACTTGCCGAGTACATCACCGACCGTACGCGCGGATTTCTTGAACTTGGCGCCGGCTTTCAGGCCCAGTTCTGACATTGCGTACACGATGCGCCGCTGAACCGGCTTGAGACCATCCCCGATGTGCGGCAGCGCGCGGTCCAGGATGACGTACATCGAATAGTCGAGGTACGCCTTCTCGCTGTATTCACCGACCGGGCAATGCTCTATGCCCTCGTTCAGTACGGAATCATCCATAGGGTTCGCTCTCAATCATTCATTTGCCGTTCGCCGCCGCCCGCCAGTGAACCGGCGGGGCAACACGCCTCACGAGGAGTCGTGACCCGCTCAGACGTCTGCGAGGTTGCCGTTCTTTTCCAGCCAGGCCTTGCGATCGGCCGAGCGCTTGCGTGCCAGCAGCATGTCCATGCGCTTGTGCGTTCCGTCACCGGGCTCCATCGTGAGCTGCACCAGCCGGCGGGTATCCGGTGACATGGTGGTTTCGCGCAGCTGCAGCGGGTTCATCTCACCGAGTCCCTTGAAGCGCTGGATGCTGATCTTGCCTTTCTTCTTTTCCGCCGCAATGCGATCCAGGACACCCTGTTTTTCCGCATCATCCAGCGCGTAGAAAACCTCTTTGCCGACATCGATGCGATACAGCGGCGGCATCGCCACGTAGATGTGTCCGGCCTCGACCATTTTCGGGAAATGGCGCACAAACAACGCACACAGCAGGGTGGCGATATGCAGGCCATCGCTGTCGGCATCAGCCAGAATACAAACCCGCCCGTAGCGCAGCTTGTCGAGCGCCAGCGCGCCCGGCTCCACGCCGACGGCCACCGAAATGTCGTGTACTTCCTGCGAACCAAGAATATCGCCGACATCGACTTCCCAGGTGTTGAGTATCTTGCCGCGCAGCGGCATGACCGCCTGGAACTGGCGATCACGCGCCTGCTTGGCAGAACCACCGGCGGAATCACCCTCGACCAGGAACAACTCGGTACGGGTGACATCCTGCGAGGCACAATCAGCCAGCTTACCCGGCAGTGCTGGTCCACTGGTCACCTGTTTGCGGGCAACTTTTTTGCCGGCCCGCAGGCGCTTCTGGGCATGATTGATAGCGAATTCCGCGAGACGTTCCGCATCGGCGGTATGCTCGTTCAACCACAGGCTGAAAGCATCCTTGGCGACACCGGACACAAACGCCGCGCTTTCGCGCGAAGACAGGCGCTCCTTGGTCTGACCGGAAAACTGCGGTTCCTGCAGGCGGGCTGACAACACGTAGGCGCAGTTCTCCCAGATATCATCGGGCGCCAGCCGCACCCCGCGCGGCAACAGACTGCGTAATTCACAGAACTCGCGCATGGCTTCCAGCAAACCGGTACGAAACCCGTTTACATGCGTACCGCCCT
Organism: Pseudomonadales bacterium; assembly: GCA_041623535.1. GTDB lineage: Bacteria > Pseudomonadota > Gammaproteobacteria > Pseudomonadales > JBFGWM01 > JBFJWR01. Next base: position 3,735 of record JBFJWR010000212.1, on the reverse strand, counting down.
GCGTGGTGGGGACCAGGTTGACGTAACTCTCGGTGACCAGTTCGCCACCTTCCGGCAACCAGAGTACCGCCCAGTCGACCGCCTCGTGGCTGGCCGCCAGGCTGCCGGTAAACGGGTATGCGGGAAGTGTCTCCAGTCCCGTGTACACGCTGGCCAGGTAATCACCAACACCATCTTCGTATTGCCAGGTCTCGGTTTGCCCGGAGGCCTCTTCGGTGAAACTGACCCGCAGCCCCGAACAGAGTACCGCCTTGGCACGCAGCAGGTGACGCAGGCGCGGCACCGAGAAATTGGCTGAATCAAAGTAACTGGCATCCGGGCGAAACCACAGCGTGGTGCCGGTATTGCGCTTGCCCACGCTACCGATCACGGCCAGCTCAGAAACCTTCTCGCCACCGGCAAATCGCATCAGGTATTCATTGCCGTCGCGCCGGATGCGAACTTCCAGTTCGGCAGACAGGGCGTTGACGACCGAGACACCGACCCCGTGCAGACCGCCGGAGAACTGGTAGTTGCGATCCGAGAATTTACCGCCGGCATGCAGTCGCGTGAGAATCAGTTCGACACCGGGAATGCCCTGTTCGGGATGGATATCCACCGGCATGCCGCGACCATCATCAGTCACCAGCATGCTGCCATCCTTGTACAGGGTGACGTCTATCTGGCGTGCATGTCCCGCCAACGCCTCATCGACGCTGTTATCGATGACTTCCTGCGCCAGGTGATTGGGTCGACTGGTGTCGGTATACATGCCCGGGCGCTTGCGCACCGGGTCGAGTCCGCTCAGAACCTCAATCGATTCAGCGGTATAGGCGTCCGTGACCATTTTGTCCTGCCTGGGCTGTCCTTTAGGCATGGGGCATTATATGCCGGTGTGCCCCCGCTCCGCAGCAGGAATCGAAAATGAGTGGCTCTTATTTAAGACAGTCACTTGACCAGGGTCGGGTTGGGGAGCGCATTTTTCGGGCGTCAGCGCGAACGGTACATGGATGTACCAAGAGAGCGCTGCCCGCCTTCGGAGCCGCCATGGATGGCGGCGGAGATTTAGGAAAATGCGCTCCCCAATCCGGCCCCCCTGCGAAAAACCCACTTTATTTCATTAATCAGTCTGCGCTCTGCTGCATGAACCAAGAGGCTCCGGCATCGGAGATCAATCTTCCGGCAGCGGCATTTTCAGGAAAGCGAGGATGCCGCGCATATGCTGTTCAAAGTGATCGAAGCCATGCGAACCACCGGGCTCGATGCTGCAGCGACTGCGACGGTACCGTGCCAGCGCAAGCCTGCAGTCGAGGGTTTCATCACCGGTCTGCACCAGCACCCAGAAACGTCCGGGCTGTTCCAGCGGCTGCTCCATGGCCTCCAGCTGGGCCACGTGTTCTGCGCCCAGTTCATAGGTCTCGTTCGTATGCAGGTTGCGGTTTTCGCCCAGGTGATGACCTAACAACTCGTGCGGATGCACCACCGGATTGATCAGCACTGCAGGCAGGTCGAACTGCTCGGCCAGGCAGCTGGCGTAAAAGCCGCCCATGGAACTGCCGATCAGCGCGACCTGTCGCGCGGCAGTGGCTTGTAATTCGAGACGTAACTGATCGACGACCCTGCGCGGCTCCCAGGGAAGCACAGGCACACGGTATTCAATGTCCAAATGGTGGGCGGTGATGAACTCGCCCAGCGCTCGTGCTTTCCACGAGGCCGGCGAACTGTTGAAGCCGTGCAGATAGTAGAGAACCGGTTGCAAGGGGACCGGATTAATATCCCTTCACCGAATAATCAATTTCAAAATCGAACGGCGGCACCCGGACGACGCCGGTTTCGATACTGCCGTCGGCCTGCAGGGTCAGCCAGCGGAAACCGGGCGGTTCATCATCAACGCCGAAGTCTTCACTGCCCGGTGCGAACTGCACGCAGGTAGATGGTGTGGCCAGCAAGCGCACGCCATTGCGCTCACGGTCGACTTCCTGGTGCACATGCCCCCAGAGCACGCCGCGCACGTTATCGTGCCGGTCCAGCACTTCAAACAGCGCCGTGGCGTCCTTGATCATCTGGGTATCCAGCCACTTGCAGTGCACCGGCACTGGCTGGTGATGGAAACAGACCAGGCTGTGCAGGCCGGGCTTTTCCGCCAGGGCCTGATCGAGGATTTCCAGCTCCGCAGCACCCAGGTGACCAGGCACCTTGCCGGGAATGGTGGAATCGAGCAGCACCAGTTGCCAGGCGCCACGCCGCACCACGCGCGTCATCACCGGCGAGTCTGCGCCCAGCACGCCCTGCATCGTTGGCACGTGATCGTGATTGCCGGGATACCAGAAGGTTTCGGGGGCCGACAAAGGTGTCAGCGCCGCCTCGAAAGCACGATAACTTTCCGGCGAGTGATCCTGTGACAGGTCGCCAGTCGCCAGCAGGATGTCGAAGTCGGAATACTCTGCAGAGATCAGGTCGACAACCATGCCCAGGCTGTTGCGCGTATTCATGCCCAGCAGCCGGCCATCCTCAGTTGCGAACAGGTGAGAATCGGTAACCTGGATGACTTTCAGCACGCCTGCGCTACTCAAACCACGTTCCTCACTAAAGCTCCGGCTGCGCGGAGATTCCGGCGGCGGCACAACCGAGCTCCAGGCAAAGTTGCAACCAGTCGGCAAGCAACCGGTTCACCGCGGATTTTTCATCGGGCTGACGCATGCGGTCATTGGGATAACTGTAAGTGGCCCGGAATCTTGCCACTCCCTGGTAACGAATGACCTCGACCATGCGCGTATCGTGGTACACACGCACCCGCATGCTGGGCGCCTCGCACCAGTCGCTGATGGCGGACAACTGGTGGATGTCCACTTCCGCGGTATAGCGGGAACTGGAAACAATCGAAAACAGAATGTCCGGTTCCTGATCACCGGACTCCTCACCAAGATGCATCTGGTAGGTGGCGCCATTTTCGAATCCGGGCAGAATCTGGCGCAGACGGCGATAGTTGATCTCGCAATCGGTGTGCATTCCCGGAAGATCGGGAACATATTTCCTGCGCGGTAGAGTTTCCATCAATATTGCTGCGCCTGTTCCCTGCGGGTGCTGACTGCGCCTTTGTCTTACCAGTGTACCTGTGGCGCAGAAAAAACCGTTCGGGTCATTATAGATGGCAGACTTCCAACCCGCCCCCGCATGGGCGAATTGATCCAAAAGCGGCAGTTCTTCTATCTCTTGTACCTGAAATACCGATACCTGTGCAAACCGGCCGACAGGGCCGGATACGGCCTAGATCTCCTGGTAAATCTTGGCACCACTCGCACGAAACTCATCGGATTTCTCCGCCATGCCGGTATCCACCGCCAGCGGGATCTTTTCGATCCCCTGTTGCTGCGCATATTCGCGCAATTCCTGGGTGATCTGCATGGAGCAGAACTTCGGACCACACATGGAGCAAAAATGCGCCACCTTGGCCGCATCCTTGGGCAGGGTCTCATCATGGAAGGAGCGTGCGGTGTCCGGATCCAGTCCCAGGTTGAACTGGTCTTCCCAGCGGAACTCAAACCGCGCCCGTGACAGCGCATTGTCGCGCAACTGCGCAGCAGAATGACCCTTGGCAAGATCGGCGGCATGCGCCGCGATCCGGTAGGCGATCAGGCCCTGCTTGACGTCATCCCGGTTCGGCAGCCCGAGGTGCTCTTTCGGCGTTACATAGCAAAGCATTGCCGTACCAAACCAGCCGATCATGGCCGCGCCGATCGCGGAGGTAATGTGGTC
>JBFJWR010000211.1:0-5297 GCA_041623535.1 Pseudomonadales bacterium | reverse complement strand
GGGTACCTGGAACAGGCCCGCGAGCGGGGCGACCGCCTGGTTGTCGCGGTCAACAGCGATGAATCGGTGACCCGCCTGAAGGGGCCGGGGCGGCCGATCAACTCGGTGGACCGGCGCATGGCCGTGCTGGCCGGGCTCGAGGCGGTGGACTGGGTCGTGCCGTTTGCCGAAGACACGCCGGAGCGGCTGCTCGACCTGCTGCGCCCGGATGTGCTAGTCAAGGGCGGCGACTATGCTAGCGTCGACGAGGTCGTTGGCGCGCCCATCGTGCAGGCATATGGCGGTGAGGTGCACGTGATGGGGCAGTTTGACAGTCTCTCGACCACCGGCATCGTGGACAAGATCCGCAACAAGTAGGCCGCGCTTCAGCGTCGCGCCAGCGCCTGCTCGGCACAGGCCACGTTGTGGCGCAGGTGCGCCGGCGTGATGGTGCCGACGATCACCCCGTGCACGCCCGGCTGGGCAAAAATGTAATCAAAGCTTGCCTGCACCGGATCCTGGTCAGGATCACCCGAGACCACGTGACCGCTGGCCAGCGCTTTCTTCACCAGCACGCCGCGTTCCAGTTCCGCGGCCCGTTGCGCCACCTCCGCTTCGTCGCGTTCGTTGAGGTTCAGCGTAATCATCACCACGTCGGCGGTTTCCAGCGCCAGCAGGCCGCCGGCCACGGACTTGGTCGACATGCCGAAGCCACGCAGCAGGCCGTCCTGCTTCATCTGTTGCAGGGAATCCAGCACGCCGTGTACCCGGATGTTGTGCTCGTCATTGCCATCGGAGTGCAGCAGTACCAGGTCCAGGCAGTCGGTATGCAGCCTGCGCAGGCTGCGCTCGACGCTGCCGCGGAGGTGTTCCGGTGAAAAGTCGAAGCGCGACTGGCCGTTCTCGAATTCCTCGCCGACCTTGGTGCAGACCACCCACTCCGGTAACTGCCCGCGCAGCAGTTTGCCGACCCGCTCCTCGCTGTTGCCGTAGGCGGGAGCAGTATCGATCAGGTTGATGCCGAGGTCACGGGCCAGGTCGAGCAGGGCGCGGGCCTCTCTGTCATCCGGAATGCGGAAGCTCTGCGGATACTTCACGCCCTCGTTGCGGCCCAGCTTGACCGTGCCCAGCCCCAGCGGTGACACCCGCAGGCCGGTGCTGCCCAGGGGCCGCTTCATCATGACGGAAAGCGGCCTGACCAGGCGGTTGCCGCGACCCGGGCGGCGGGCAGCCCGGTGGATTCCGGCTGGGGATGTTGTGGTGTGACGCCCTGTTCTTTCAGGGTGGCAATCACATCGTTGGCAAGATTGGGTGAAAGCGCCAGCTTGGTTGGCCATCCAACAATGACATTCCCCTGCGCCGCGGTGTAGGCGTTGTCTGGACGGGCCTTGGCGGATTGCGCCGGTTCCGCACGATCGATGCGCAGGCAGGCCCAGCCGGCATCCTGCAGATTGATCCAGGGCAGTACATTCGCCAGCTCTTTTTGCGCCAGTTTGATCTGGGCGTCGTCATCGCGATCCACGCCGGTTTCGGCAAGGTCGCCGCCCGCATACCAGGTCCACGAGCCATCCGGGTGCGGGTGGCTGGTAATGGTCACCCGCGGTTTCGAACCGGTTCCCAGGCAATGGGCATAGATCGGGTGCGGATGACGATGATGCACCATGACCATGTTCAACGGCCGGATCTGCATTGCCGGGCCGGGCAGGCCGGACCCCTGGATCAGTTCCGCATTGCCGGCGCCGGCGGTGAATACGAACCGCTGCGCTTCAATGCGCACGCCGCCGGCCTGTATGGCCTGCACATCCCCGGGCGCAGCAGTCGTGATCTGTTCTGCAGTGCAGTGTGCCTGCAATGCACACCCCGCGTACTGTCCGGCGAGTGCGGCGAACACCGACGGTACGTCCAGCACGACTTCATCAAGCTGGTAAAGAGAGCCCTTGAAAGCCGGGTCACGGAACGCGACCGGGATCTCCTCACCCGCGGCGGCCTGCACCCGCCCACGCACTGCCTTGCTGGCAAAAAAAGCAGTCATGCGGCTGCCCAGCTGCCCGGTCGACCAGAGGTAGTGATGTTGGGAAAGAATGCCCGCGGCGCGCAGGTCCACTTCGCCCTTGCCGGCCAGGCAGGCCCGCCACAGACCGGGCATGTCGGCGATTGCGTTGGCGGCCTGGGTGACGGTGCCGCTCAGCGCATACTTGGCGCCGCCATGAATAATGCCCTGCGAGGCGATGGACTGGCCACAACCCAGCGCATCCCGTTCCAGCAGCAGCGCGCTGTAGCCCTGTTGGCGCAGGCGCGCGAGCAACCACAGTCCGGCGATACCGCCGCCCACTATCAGCACATCGGTGCGCAAGGTGTCTGTCATCTTCAGGTGCTCTTGTCCAGATGCCTGCAGTATAGGTAAGAGAGGCGTTGTGATGGCGCGGAGTGCGGCGGTTCCGTCACCTATACTCCACCCATGTTTCGACTCATTTACACGTGGATTTTCTACCTGGTGCTGCCGCTGGTCCTGCTGCGGCTGTTCTGGCGTGGGCGCAAGGCGCCAGCCTACCGGCGCCGCTGGCTGGAACGGATGGGATTTTTCACCGCCACGCCCGGCGTCCGCGATGGCATCTGGATACATGCCGTGTCGGTGGGCGAAAGCATTGCCGCAGCGCCGCTGGTGCGCCGCCTGCAGGCCGAACATCCCGGTGTGCCGATTACGATTACCACCATGACACCCACCGGTTCCGACCGGGTGCGGGCGATGTTTGGAGAACAGGTGTTCCACGTCTATGCGCCCTGGGACTACCCGGGCGCCCTCCGGCGTTTCCTGCGCCAGTTACAACCCCGACTGCTGATTATCATGGAAACCGAGTTGTGGCCGAATACGGTGTACCACTGTCATCTGCAGGGCATACCCGTCGTGCTTGCCAACGCGCGACTGTCTGAGAAATCCGCCAGCGGTTATGCGAAGGCGGGGTGGCTCACCCGCGAGATGCTGGTCTGCCTGGAGGCGGTGGCCGTACAGACCCGCGAGGAAGCCGACCGCTTCATAAGGCTGGGGCTGCCCCGGCGCCGCTGCCATGTCACCGGCAGCCTCAAGTTTGATCTGGATATGCCACGGGATCTGCAGGCCGACGCGGAGGCATTGCGCGCCGCCTGGGGCAGTACGCGGCCGGTACTGGTCGCGGCCAGTACCCACGAGGGGGAGGAAGACCTGGTCCTGGATGCGCACCTGCAACTGCTGCGGGAGCATCCGGATCTGCTGCTGGTCCTGGTGCCGCGTCATCCGGAACGATTTGAACGCGTTGCCGCTCTATGTGAGCGCAAGCGCCTGAAAATGGCCCGGCGTGGCCGTGGCGAGCAGGCCGACGGCGAAACCCAGGTTTACCTGGGCGATACCATGGGTGACCTGATGTTGCTGTTTGCGGCGGCGGATATCGCATTCGTCGGCGGCAGCCTGGTGGAGCACGGCGGCCATAACGTGCTGGAGCCAGCGGCGCTGGGCAGGCCGGTGGTCACCGGTATGTCGAATTTCAACTTCCTGGAGATCAGCCGGGCCCTGGAACAGGCCGGCGGCCTGATTGCCGTGCAGAATGAAAGTGGCCTGGCCAATACCGTCAGTATTCTGCTGCAGGATCCGGCGCGCCGGGAACTGATGGGCGCTGCGGGGCGGAAGCTGGTCGAAGCCAATCGCGGTGCGCTGGACCGGCTGTGCCGCATCGTCGCGGAACTGCTGCCCGGGCAACCCTGAGCCGGCAACAGTCCGGCGGTAACGGTTGCGGCCGCCGATCGCGCTGGCCTATAGTGCCGGATGCTTTCCCGCCCCGCTGACGGACCATCGCCATGACTGTCTCTGAACTGGATATTCTTGCTGTAGACGCGCAATTGCCTGAATCGGTGCTGCGCCCGCTCTCCGGATCAAAAAAGGTCTATGTACAGGGCAGCATGCCCGACATCCGGGTGCCGATGCGCGAGATTGCACTCAGTTCGACGCGTACCGCGCAGGGCGACGTCCCCAATACGCCGCTGCGTGTGTATGACACTTCCGGTCCGTACACCGACACCGATCGGGAAATCGATATCCGTGAGGGCCTGTCGCGGCTCCGCGAAAACTGGATCCAGCGGCGTGGTGACTGCGTGCAGGTGGGTGAGCGGCCCTCATTGCCGGGCGCCCGGATGCCGGTTGCCGGCCCGGTACTTCGCGCGGCTGCCGGCGGCAACGTCAGCCAGATGCATTACGCGCGGCGCGGCATCATTACCGCCGAGATGGAATACATCGCGCTGCGCGAAAACATGCGAAAAGCGCAACTGGCAGAAACGCTGGCCACCGACGTCGGCAGCCTGCCGGGCGAGTCCTTCGGCGCCAATCTGCCGGCCGATATCACGCCTGAGTTTGTCCGCGACGAAGTAGCGGCGGGGCGCGCCATCATCCCGGCCAATATCAATCACCCGGAACTGGAGCCGATGATTATCGGGCGTAATTTCCTGGTCAAGGTGAATGCCAATATCGGCAACTCGGCGGTGTCGTCTTCGATCGCCGAGGAGGTTGAGAAAATGGTCTGGTCGATCCGCTGGGGCGGCGATACGGTCATGGACCTGTCCACCGGCAAGAACATCCACGAAACCCGCGAATGGATACTGCGCAACTCGCCGGTGCCTATCGGTACGGTGCCGATTTACCAGGCCCTGGAAAAGGTCGGTGGCGTTCCCGAGGAACTGACCTGGGAACTGTACCGTGACACGCTGATCGAGCAGGCCGAGCAGGGCGTCGACTACTTCACAATCCATTCCGGGGTACTGCTGCGCTACATCCAGCTGACCGCGCAGCGCGTCACCGGGATTGTCTCGCGAGGCGGCTCCATCATGGCCAAGTGGTGTCTCGCGCACCACCAGGAGAACTTCCTCTACACGCGATTTGAGGAAATCTGCGAAATCATGCGCAGCTATGATGTGTCGTTCTCGCTGGGCGACGGCCTGCGCCCCGGCTGTATTGCCGATGCCAATGACGCTGCCCAGTTCGCGGAACTGAAAACGCTCGGCGAACTGACCCAGATTGCCTGGAAACATGACGTGCAGACCATGATCGAGGGTCCGGGCCACGTGCCGATGCAGCGCATCCAGGAAAACATGATCAAGCAACTGGCGGAGTGCAGTGAAGCGCCCTTTTACACGCTGGGGCCGCTGACGACTGATATTGCACCGGGTCACGACCACATTACCTCCGCGATCGGCGCGGCCATGATCGGCTGGTTCGGTACGGCAATGCTCTGCTATGTAACGCCGAAAGAGCACCTCGGGCTGCCAAACCGGGATGACGTCAAGCAGGGCCTGAT
>JBFJWR010000210.1:0-5363 GCA_041623535.1 Pseudomonadales bacterium | reverse complement strand
GGTCGAGGCGGTGCAGAAGAAAAAGTACGATGCGGTGCTCATGGACATGCAGATGCCGGAGATGGACGGCATCCAGGCGACGCAGGAAATCCGCAAAAGCATCCCGGCGGATCAATTGCCGATCATCGCCATGACCGCGAATGCCATGCAGTCGGATCGTGACAACTGTGCCGAGGCGGGCATGAACGACTTCCTGTCCAAGCCCATCGATGCCGCGCAGGTACTGCGGGTACTGGGCAAGTGGGTGCAGGCCGATCCTGCTGCAGCGCCGGCAGTGCCGGCGGCGGCATCGGCGCCCGCTGCCGGGACGGAATTCACCCTGCCGGAGTCACTGCCCGGCATCGACCTGGCCGGCGCCATGCAACGGGTAGGAAACCGTGCGAGTTTGCTGCTGGAGCTTCTGCACGGCCTGGTGGCGGAACAGTCGGATCTGCCTGCGCGGCTGCGTGCATTGTGCAGCGAGGGGAACACCAGGGAAGCCATCCGCGCCGCGCACACCCTCAAGGGCGTCGCCTCGAACGTCGGCTGCATGGAGGTGGCGGATGCAGCACTGGCGGCAGAGGATGCGCTGAAGAACGACGCGCCGGTCACCGAAGCAATGCATGAGCAGATAGCCCTGGCACTGAAGGTGGCCAGCGAATCGATCGCCACGCTGCCCAACCCGGCGGCGCGACCGGCGGATGCCGGCGCGGGCCTGCAACTCAGCGAGGCGGAACTCGATGAGCGGGTCGCAACCCTGAAACAGATGATCAGCGAGCAGTCCTTCGACGCCGGCGATCACCTCGCGTCGATACATGGCGCCCTGGCACAGCATCATTCCGACGACCAGGTGACCACCCTGGCCGAGGCCATTGATGCATTCGATTTTGATGCGGCGGGTGCCGCCCTGTCTGACATGCGCCCGTAAGCGGCCACAATCGGTGAGACCGACCCAATGACCGAACGTCCACAGATTCTCATCGTCGATGACGAACCGGCAAACCTGAAACTGCTGGGTTCCCTGCTGGCACCGGAAGGATTCCAGGTAAAAGTGGCAACCAGCGGAGAACAGGCGATGAAGGTACTCTCCGCTTCGCTGCCCGCGCTCATGTTGCTGGATGTCATCATGCCCGGCATGTCAGGCCATGATGTCTGCAGATCGGTTCGTGCTGATCCTGACATGCAGGCGTTACCTATCGTTCTGGTCACTGGCGCCAGCACCGATGCAGACCGGGCCGAGGGTCTCGCTGCCGGCGCCAACGAAGTGCTGACCAAGCCGGTCTCCCGAGAGGCGCTTGCGCTCGCACTGGAAGCTTTTGGATTGCGGTTCGCGTCAGGCTGAATACCACAACCCGAAAGCATGAGCAGGCACCACGATGAAACAGGAAAGGAAAAACCGAAAACGTGAACAGCACCGTTGAATTGAAACACCACAAGACCGGGGACGCACAACAGGTTCGGCCCTGTGTACTGATCGTCGATGACGAGCCGGCCAACCTGAAGCTACTTGGACAACTGCTGGCGCCGGAAGGCTACGAGGTGCAGGTTGCCCGTAGTGGCGAGCAGGCCATGAAACTGCTTCGGGAACGCCTGCCCAATATCATGCTGCTGGACGTGGTGATGGAGGGTATGTCCGGTTATGACGTCTGTCGGGAGGTGCGTGACTGCGAGGACATGCGTGCGCTGCCCATCATTCTTGTCACCGGTGCCAGGCCCGAAGAGGAGAAGGCGCATGGTCTCGATGCCGGGGCCGATGAGTTCCTGACCAAGCCGGTTGTCCGCGAGGACCTGCTCGCACGGGCCCGCGCCCTGCTGCGGGTCGACGCCATGCACCGGCAAATGCGTGACTGGAACCATCTGCTGGAAGACCGGGTGGCGGAACAGGTCCGCGAAATGCAGAAGCTCGACCAGCTGCGCAACTTTCTGCCAACCCATGTCGCGGACCTGGTCGCCGAGGGTGATCAATCCCTGCTGAGCCCAAGGCGACGTAAGATCACCGGCTGCTTTCTGGATCTGCAGGGGTTCATGGAATTTGCCGAAACCGCCGAACCTGAAGAGGTGATGGAAGTGCTGGGCGATTACTACCAGGCCGTGGGCGATCTCGCTGAAAAAGCCGGCGGCACTGTCGAGCACTTTGAAGGAAGCGGGATTTCCCTGCTCTTCAATGCTCCGATGAAAATGGACAACCACGAGGCCGCTGCCGTGCAGTTCCTGATGGACCTGCACGATGACGCAGAGGAACTGATCAATACCTGGGAAGAATGCGGGTATGAACTGCGCCTGCAACTGGGCGCGGCAACTGGTTATGCTTCCGTCGGGGTGCTGGGGTTCGGCGGCCGCTCACAGTACTGCGCGAATGGAGCGGTGATGACCCTGGCCCGAAAGGTGTGTGGGAAATCTGAAGACGGCCAGGTCGTTGTCGATGAAAAGACTCTGGATGCCATCGCGTCCCTCTACCGCACCGAGTCACTGGGCGAACATCAGCTGAAAGGGTTTTCCCGTCCGGTGCAACTAACAATCGTCAGTGAGAAGGCTTGAAGTGCTTCCATAAGAGCGTGACCGTACACCGCCACGCGAGGCGGGAGTCTCTGACCTGGCAGGTGGCCCGATTCAGCGGCGGAAAGACTGCCAACCGTTTACGAGTCTGCAACACATTGTTTTGTATATAGTATAAAGATTGTCAGCAGTGCCGGCCCAGTGCTTTCCGGTCAACCGACGTCACAACCCGGGGATATGCCCTATTGACCGGAATGTCGCTTGGATACTAGTTTATATGTATCAATTCTCTCTCAAAATGCTTGGCCGAGCAGTTACAGGAGCCAACCATGCATCGTCGCAATCTGAACATCCTCTACGTGGACGACAACCCCGAAGAGCGGGACATGTTTGCCGATGTGCTCGATGAGGTCAGCCAGTCGTTCGCCGACGCCGGGGCCGATGGTCTCTACCTTGAAACCGTCAGCAGTGATGATGCCGCGCTGTTCTCGATGCGCATCCGGATTTTTGATCTGCTGATCTGCGATTACCAGCTGGCCAATAACAAGACCGCTACCGACCTGATCGAAACCCTGCGCCATGACGGTGTGCAGATTCCAATCGCGGTCACATCCACGCTGCCGGAATCCCAGATGGCACCCTGCCTGCAGCAACGCATCCAGTCCAACGAAATCCGCCTGCTGAGCAAGGATGACTGGCAGGCTGACAAGATTGAGCAACTGCTGCATAGAATGATGACTGCACCACTGGAAATCCTCTACGTCGAGGATGACGAAGACGATGCCGAGTTTGTCGCCGAAGCCCTGCAATCCATGCGCAAGTACGAGGCGCGGGTGCACCGGGCTCGCAATGCGCAGGAGGCGCGTGAAATGAGCCAGCACGTGCAGTTCGATGTGCAACTGGTCGATGCCAACCTGGGCGCCGATAACGGCATTGATCTGGCCCGGGAACTCCATGACAAGGACGACACCGCCGCCACCATCGTGATTTCCGGAATGGCTTCCGACAGTTCGGAGATCAGGCGACTGAACAAGTCGTTCTTTGCCCCCATCGGGTTTGTTTCCAAGAATGACTGGAATTCCGCCATGCTGGTGCGCAATGTGCTGTGCAAACTGAATTGCCCCCCCGAACACACCATCCCCGGCGTGAGCAGTTTCTCTGATCGCCTGATGCAACGCTAGGCGGCACGAACCCACCCTGCTCCGCAGCCCATACGCAGCTTACGTTTGTCTCTGTTGCGAGATGGGTTACGCTTGTTTATTGAAATGATTGGTTCGGATACAGGCGACTGTCTTCCCGGCCGTGTTTTCCCCCTTTGTGGAACCCGGATAGTCCATGGAATGTACCAGCTGCAACGAGCCGCTCAAGCCGCACTGGAAGTTGTGCCCGGCCTGCGGAGATATCCTGGTCGGCGTCTGCCGCAACTGTGGCGGCGCGATGCTGCCGGGCGCCCATGCCTGCCCGGCCTGCAATTATGTGCACAAGGTGGACTGCGGCTCATGCGGTGCCGTGATGCTGTCGCACTGGAAAGCCTGCCCTGAGTGCGGCGCCACCAACGTGGTCCCGCAATTGTCTGCCGGGCGTTTTCAGTGCCGTTCCTGTCAGCAGGAGCTACCGGAGGATTTCCGCTTCGAGGAATCGGATGTCTGCCAGGCCTGCGCTATCGGACCGGATCTCAACCCCGCCCCCGAGCTAGCCGCCGAGGCCGCGGAATCGGCCACCCCGGCCCATATCGTGGAGATGACGCCCGGCGAGATATTTCAGGACCAGCTGGAAGATGACATGCCCGGCCCGGAGATGGTCAGAATCCCGGCCGGCGAATTTCGCATGGGTGATATCAACGGGCTGGGCACAGCAACTGAGAAACCCGTACATACCGTGACCATCGCGCGCCCCTTCGCCCTCGGCCGCTTTCCGGTCACGTTTGACGAGTACGACCAATACGCGCAGGAAACCGGCATAGTGCGTCCCGGCGACAGCGGCTGGGGCCGGGGCAACCGCCCGGTCATCATCGTCAGTTGGGAATGCGCACAACGCTATGTGCGCTGGCTGTCGGAACGCACCGGCGAGTCCTACCGCCTGCCCAGTGAGGCCGAATGGGAATACGCGGCCCGGGCCGGCACGGAAACCGCCTATCCGTGGGGCAATGAGATCAGCCCGCAGTCGGCCAATTACCTGGCTCCGGACAGCCCCAACCGAACGCTGCCGGTAGGCTCCTTCGCCGCCAACGCCCTCGGGCTGTTCGACATGCACGGCAACGTCTGGGAATGGGTGGAAGACACCTGGCACGATCGCTACATTGATGCGCCCACCGACGGCAGCGCCTGGACCGGTGGCGGCGAACCCGGCATCCGCGTCTTGCGCGGTGGCTCCTGGTACGCCTATGCCGACAAGCTGCGCTCGGCCTCGCGCAATTCCTTCCCCGAAACCGGCCGCAACATGTCGATCGGTTTCCGCCTGGCCCGGGACCTGTAACAGGTCATGGCAGGTTCCCCGACTCTCGACCCGCGTTTCCGTAATGCGGGCTGCCCGCGCGCGTCGGATCACCGGGTATGAACAGCTCCTCCCGTCCCGAAGAAAGCGGCGCAATCGCGGCCCTCTCGCCGGTGCTGGCGCAGACCTGGCTGGCCTGGCAATGCCGCATGATTGCCGGGATTATCCGCGGCGCGCTGTATCCACCTGCCGGTCCGGGCCGCGTCGGCCCGGCCCTGTCCATGTGGCCGGGTGGCGGGGAAGGCGAAGTCCAGTTGCAGGAAGCCGCTGAACAGGCGCTTACCGAGGGACACGGCGTCATCCGTTCCCGCCAGGCCTATGGGCCGGAAAACCAGCGCTTTGCCGATATCATCGCCTGCCCGCTGATCGTTGAAGGTCAGCCGGTGGCAGTTATC
>JBFJWR010000209.1:0-5374 GCA_041623535.1 Pseudomonadales bacterium | reverse complement strand
CCCTTCACCATGGCCGGACTGGGTATCCTGTTTTTCGAGTACATCTTCGCTGGCCTGGTCGATCCGCAAACTGCCCGGGAATACATCGCCGGCATGATCCTGCTTGGCGTTGCTCCCTGCACGGCCATGGTGTTTGTCTGGAGCCAACTGGTGCGCGGGGACGCGAACTACACCCTGGTGCAGGTTTCCGTGAACGACATCATCATGGTGTTTGCCTTCGCGCCACTGACCGCCCTGCTGCTGGGCGTGACAGACATTGTCGTCCCCTGGAACACGCTGCTGTTGTCTGTGGCGCTGTACGTTGTGATCCCGCTGGCCGCCGGATACGCCACCCGCAAGGTGCTGGACCAGGCAGGGAATCACGCAGGCATCGCACAATTCACGGGTGCCCTGAAGCCCTTTTCGATCATGGGCCTGCTTGCCACCGTGGTGCTGCTGTTTGGCTTCCAGGCGCAGACCATCCTCGACCGCCCCCTGGTGATCGCCCTGATCGCGATTCCCCTGCTGATCCAGGGCTACGGGGTGTTCTTCGTCGCGTTTGGCTGGGCCTACCTGTGGCGGGTACCGTTCAGCACCGCGGCACCGGCCGCCCTGATCGGCACATCCAATTTCTTCGAACTCGCCGTAGCCGTTGCCATCAGCCTGTTCGGACTGCATTCCGGCGCCGCCCTGGCCACCGTGGTGGGTGTGTTGGTCGAAGTGCCGGTGATGCTGTCGCTGGTGGCCCTGGCAAACCGCGCCCGTCACAAGTTTCCCTGATCGCCATTTGCCACCCCGCTCCCGCGTATCCTGCTCACGTGCGGGCGGCGGTGCTATTCTGCAGCCTGTGATGAAATATTTTGTGCAACTCTGTGTTTTGAGTGTTCTCATCCCGATCGCACTGGGCACGATCCCCGGTACGGCGTGCGCATCCGGCAGTGGATTCCTCATCGAAATCGACGGACCCATCGGCCCCGCGATCAAAGAACACGTGGTGAAATCACTGCGTGAGGCCCACGATCAGGGCGCCCAACTGGTCGTTCTACGCATCGATACGCCGGGCGGGCTGGATGCCTCCATGCGTGACATCATCAAGGCCATCCTCGCATCAACGGTTCCGGTGATCGGTTACGTGGGTCCTTCCGGCGCGCGCGCCGCCAGTGCCGGAACCTACATCCTGTATGCCACCCACCACGCCGCGATGGCGCCGGCGACCAACCTGGGTGCGGCGACCCCGGTGCCCATCGGCGGCCCCCCGAAAATGCCGGAGATCCCGGCCGACAAGCAGGAAAAGGAGGCGGAAGGCCAGGACTCCCCCGCCGACCCCGCGCCGGGCAATGCCCTGGAACGCAAGGCGGTCAACGACGCGGTTGCCTATATCCGCAGCCTGGCTGAGCAACGGGGCCGCAATGCAGACTGGGGGGAAGAGGCAGTGCGCAGTGGCGCCAGCCTGTCCGCCAGCGAGGCCCTGGAGCAAAACGTGATCGATACAGTGGCGGCGGACATACCCGCCCTCCTGGACGCGCTGGACGGCAAGATACTGCAGGTGAATGGACGCGACGTCACCCTGCAGACCGAGGGGCTGGTGCTCACCCCCCTGGAACCGGACTGGCGTATCGAACTGCTGGCCATCCTGACCAACCCGACCGTCGCCTACCTGCTGCTCATGATCGGCATCTACGGCCTGATCCTGGAGGGATACAGCCCCGGCGCCCTGGTCCCCGGTGTGGTGGGCGCCATCTGCCTGCTGCTGGCACTCTTCGCCCTGCAATTGCTGCCGGTCAATTACACCGGGCTGGCACTGATCATTCTCGGCCTGTTACTGATGATCGCCGAGGGTTTCATGCCCAGTTTCGGCGTGCTCGGACTGGGTGGTGTCGCCGCGTTCGTCATCGGATCGATCATGCTGCTGGACACCGGCGTTCCGGGTTACCAGTTGCCGTTGGCGCTGGTGGCGGGCATTGCCAGCGCATCGGTCCTGCTGATTGCAATGACCATGTTCCTGCTGCTGCGTTCGCGACGGCGTGCCGTGGTCACCGGGCGTGAAACCCTGATCGGCGCCACCGTGGAGGCCGACGAGGACTTCCACGGCGAGGGTACCGTCTGGTTGCATGGCGAACGCTGGACCGCCGACTGCTCGGCGGGCGTGCGCAAGGGTCAACAACTCACGATCACCGCGCGCGACGGCTTGCGGCTGACCGTGGAGCCCTCTGAAGTAAGTAAATCAACCGAGGAATCCTGACAATGCTGGTAAATTTTGGTGGTGTAATTCTGATACTGGTGATCGCCTTTCTGGCCGCCTCGATCCGCATTCTGCCCGAATATGAACGAGGCGTGGTGTTCACGCTGGGACGTTTCACCGGCGTCAAGGGTCCTGGCCTGATCATCCTCGTGCCCATTATCCAGCGCATGGTCCGCGTCGATTTGCGTGTGATCGTGATGGACGTACCGACCCAGGACGTGATCTCCAAGGACAACGTCTCCGTCAAAGTGAATGCGGTTGTCTATTTCTACGTGGTCGATCCAGAGCGCGCGATCATCCAGGTGGAACGCTATTACGACGCCGTCAGCCAACTGGCGCAAACCACCCTGCGTTCGGTGCTTGGCCAGCACGAACTCGATGACATGCTGGCCGAACGCGACAAGCTCAACAAGGATATCCAGACCATCCTCGACAAGGCCACGGACGCCTGGGGCGTCAAGGTCAACAACGTCGAGATCAAGCATGTCGACCTCGATGAGAGCATGATCCGCGCCATCGCCCGACAGGCAGAAGCGGAACGCTCCCGCCGCGCCAAGGTGATCCATGCGGAGGGCGAGGTACAGGCATCGGAAAAATTACGGGATGCGGCGGCGCGACTGTCCGAGCAACCGCAGGCCATGCAATTGCGTTATCTGCAGACCCTGATCGAGGTGGCGGGAGAAAAAAACTCCACCATCGTATTCCCCTTGCCCATGGATCTGATCGAGCCACTCCTCGGCAGGAAGAAGACGTAAGCCCGACCAGGCGCACACCGGGCCCGCGCCAAACCTGCACGGGTCTCATCCGGGTATTCACGACGCGCCATTGTCCGGCAGCCGAACCGGAACTAGCGACTGCCCAGCACAGAACACTGCTGGCTGACGGTGCGGATTACATTGGCGAAGCCGATGAAACCCTCCGGAGAAATCGACTTTCCTGTGCTCAGAAATGAACAGGAGATATCCCGCGCCGGGTCTGCCCAGCAGAGGATGTGCAGGAAACCCAGGTGGCCAAAAGCATTCGCAGTGTTGAGGCCATAGAGCCCGACGGGCCACTCACCCAGTACAAAACCGGCCGAGAACCGTACCGGCACCATGAGCAGGCTGTCGATGGTAAGCGGCCCGGACGGACGGGTGGCCGCCGCGACCGTTTCCGGCCGGAACACCTGTGTATCGTTCCACTGGCCACCCTGCAGCAACATCTGGAAAAACCGGCACATGTCTTCGGCACTGGCGTAGATGTTGGCAGCCGGAATAACCGCAGAGAGCCCCTCGGGGGTTTCCAGCGCCGGCGCCACGATGCTGGCTTCCGCCCCGAGAACGCGCTTCACCAACTGGCTGACAACCGGCACATGGTCCGGACCGGTGGACCAGCTCTTGGCATAGTCAGACCGCTGTTCTTCGGGCAGACCGTAGCTCATTGCCGTGCACCCCAGCGGCGCCGCCAGTACTTCACGAATCAGTTCTTGCAGCGACTTACCCGAGGCACGCCGGGCAACCTCTCCCAGAATGTAACCGCTGGTCACGGCATGATAGGCCTGGCGGTCGCCCGGATGTGAATCCAGCCCGGTGGCACAAAGCAGCTTGACCATGAAATCGAAGTCGAACAGCAGCGACGGGTCCGGATCCTTGATCGGGATGGTGGCGATTCCGGCCCGATGGGTCAGCAGGTGCAGTATCGTTGTGTTCTCCTTGCCATTCCGGGCAAAGTCCGGGATATGTGCCGCGACCCGGTCATCCAGATTCAGGGCTCCAGTTTCCGCAAGCTTGTGAATCAACATCGCGGTCACGGCCTTGGAACCGGAGAACAGGCAGGCCGGAGAGTCCGGCGTCGCCAGGATCGGCGGCACGCCGGTCTCCCCGGGGCCATTTCCCATGGCGTGGCCAATCCCGCGACTCATCACCACCTGGCCCCGCCGGCGCAATACAAGGGTCATCGCGGGGTGCAGGCCGAGTTGGTAGAAACCCCGGACGCTGCGCCAGATGCGGTCGATGTTCTTCGTCTGCAGGCCAACCTGTTGCGGATCCACCTCGTCAGCCGAGCGGATGGTGGTGACACTGTCCAGGTCCCGCGGGACCATGACACGGTTTTTCCGGCCGGTTCTGATCATGTGCGTGTCCGCCTCAGTGAAATAATGGCAATTACGCACTGTAGTGGAACTGGCATCGCTGTAAAGATGCGCGCCTGCCCTTCCGGCTTTTCTGACACCACGCCGCAGATCTGAATTCGGCAAATTCCGGGGATACGTGTGTTATTCAAAAGGTTGTGAATAAACCGACGATCACGACTTGGATTTCAGCAGATCACGTATTTCCGTCAGCAAAACCTGTTCTGCAGAAGGTGCCGGCGGAGCCTTGGGCGCCTGTTCTTCCTTCTTCTTCAGATTGTTAATGCCTTTCACGATCATAAAAATTGCAAACGCAATGATCGCGAAGTCAATCAAAGTCTGAATAAACGCCCCGTAGCTGATCACGACAGCAGGCGCATCACCTGCGGCCTCCTTGATGACATATGCCAAATCAGAAAAATCCACACCACCCAGAAGCACGCCAATCGGAGGCATGACCACGCCTGCAACCAATGCAGTAACGATCTTGCCAAATGCTGCTCCGATGATGATGCCAACCGCCATGTCGACAACATTTCCCTTTACCGCAAAATCCTTGAATTCTTTCATCATGCTCATTGTTGTATCTCTCTCCAGTTAATTTTTGATATTCAGATTTTCAGTCGTATCACTTTTGCATTTACGCTGGCTGCCCTCCTCCATTGGCCGCCCACAGTTATCAAATTCAAAAAGGGCCCCTCAGGGCCCTTACCTCCTGCCAGAGGCACAATCTACGTCCGCGAGTGGGTGGGATTACTCGGATGCGCCAGCGCGCATCCTCGCCCTTCGGGTCGCCGCCGCGGGGCGGCGGCGATCACTGCGCACCGCCGTGGGCGGTGCTGGTGTCGAACCCTGGGTTCTCATCTGTCCACCCACAGCCATCAATTCCAAAAAGGGCCCATCAGGGCCCTTACCTCCTGCCAGAGGCACAATCTACGTCCGCGAGGGGGTGGGATTACTCGGATGCGCCAGCGCGCATCCTCGCCCTTCGGGTCGCCGCCGCGGGGCGGCGGCGATCACTGCGCACCGCCGTGGGCGGTGCTGGT
>JBFJWR010000208.1:0-5424 GCA_041623535.1 Pseudomonadales bacterium | reverse complement strand
GACAGGACAAGGCGGATGAATTCACGCTCCAGCGGTGCCAGTGGCTTGTTCGGCGCCTTGTTCAGGTAGACATAGAGAAAGCGTGCCAGCGGATACTTGCCAGCCACCGCCATGGCCGGAGTGGCCTCAATGAACGGCCCCTTGCCCTTGTTCAGCGGCAGAGCCCGTACGCTGGAAGTCTTGTAGCCGATCCCCGAGTAACCGATGCCGTTGATCGAGGAGGACACCGACTGCACCACCGAGGCAGAACCCGGTTGTTCATTCACAGAGTTTTTGAAATCACCCTTACACAACGAGACTTCCTTGAAGTATCCGTAGGTGCCGGAAACCGAGTTACGGCCATACAGCTGAACGTCCCGGTTCTGCCAGGGACCGGTCAGGCCGGCTCCGCCCCACTTGCCGATATCCGCCGGGGCCCCGCATTTGCGGGTCGATGAGAAAATCGCATCCACCTGCGCCAGGCTCATGCCCTGGATCGGGTTGTCCTTGTGGACGAACACGGCAAGGGCGTCGATTGCCACCGGCACCGCGGTCGGCTTGTAGCCGTGCTTCTTCTCGAACGCCTCGATTTCCTTGTCCTTCATGCTGCGACTCATGGGGCCGAGGTTGGCGGTCCCCTCGGTCAGCGCCGGCGGCGCCGTCGATGAACCGGCGGCCTGAATCTGGATGTTCACGTTCGGGTAGTTGCGCTTGAAATCCTCGGCCCACAGGGTCATCAGGTTGGCGAGGGTATCGGAACCCACGCTGGAGAGGTTGCCCGACACACCGCTGGATTTCTGGTAAACCGCCAGCGCGGGATCCACCTCGGCAGCTGCCATGGTAGTTACAGAAATGCCCGCCGCCAGTAGCGCTGCCGTCTTTATCTTATTGAATTTCATCATCTTATCTCCTTACTTACTACGACGATCCGGTTCTGGGCGCCGCTTCGATGCCGTGTAGACTAATCGCCGAATATGACAGGCATATGACAAACAGATCGATTGCATATTAGTCCATCCGCCTGACGCGAACCTGCCCCCGGCCGGAGTTTGCAGTCGTCCAAGGGGCTATAATGCTGCGCTTGCTGGCCATCTCCCCGGTTTCCCACCTGCCATGCCCAACCGACTTGTCGCACTGATCGATCTTTTTATCCGCCGCACGGGCGAGGCGATTGCCTGGCTCACCCTGGCCATGGTGTTCACCACCTTCGCAGTCGTGGTACTGCGCTACGGGCTGGAGATCGGCTCCATCGCCCTGCAGGAGTCGGTGCTGTATATGCATGGCTGTGTATTCCTGCTTGGTGCGGCCTACACGCTGCAACTGGATGGTCATGTGCGGGTGGACATCCTCTACCGGCACATGAGCGAACGCCAGCGGGCGGTCGTCGATCTGCTCGGCACCCTGCTGTTCCTGCTGCCCATGTGCGGATTCATCGCCTGGATCGGCTGGGACTATGTGCTGCAGGCATGGCGCATCCGGGAAGGCTCCGGGGAGGCCGGCGGGCTGGCTTATGTCTATGTACTCAAGACCCTGCTGCCGGCCTGCACCGTGTTACTGGCGCTGCAGGGGGTCGCCGAGGCGCTGCGCGCAATCGGCCGGCTGTTGGGCACTCCGGCCGCTGCAGCACCATTGAAATGACAGCATACCTGTCACTGTACCTGTTCGCCGCGGTCTGCCTGGTGCTGCTGGCGGGCTATCCGGTTGCTTTCTCGCTGGGTGGCACGGCCCTGCTGTTTGCCGCCGCGGGCACCGTTGCCGGGCACTTCGATATGGCCTTCCTGCACGCACTGCCCAGCCGTCTGTACGGCATCCTCACCAACCAGACCCTGGTCGCCGTCCCGCTGTTCGTGTTCATGGGCGTGATGCTGGAGAAGTCACGGGTTGCCGAGAACCTGCTGGATTCGATGGCGCTGATCTTCGGCCGCATGCGTGGCGGCCTGGGCATCTCCATCACGCTGGTCGGCATGCTGCTGGCGGCCAGCACCGGCATCGTTGGCGCCACGGTCGTGACCATGGGCCTGCTTTCCCTGCCGACCATGCTCAAACGCGGCTACGACCCGGGCCTGGCCGCGGGCACCATCTGCGCCACCGGGACGCTGGGCCAGATCATTCCTCCGTCTATAGCGCTCGTGCTGCTGGGTGACGTGTTGTCCAGTGCTTACCAGCAGGCGCAGTTGAAGCTGGGCGTGTTCAGCCCGGACACGATCTCGGTGGGTGACCTGTTTGTCGGCGCACTGTTACCGGGCCTGGCGCTGGTCGCGCTGTACGCCACGTACGTCACCGTGATCGCCTGGTGGCGACCGGAACGCGCACCGGCCATGACCCACGAGGACCTCGCCACGGTCATGGGCGATCGCCACATCCTGTCATTGCTGCTCAGCGGCCTGCTGCCGCCACTGGGGCTGATCGTCGCGGTGCTTGGTTCCATCCTGATGGGCTATGCCACACCGACCGAGGCGGCCGGGGTCGGTGCATTCGGTGCCACGCTGCTGGCGGTGGGGCGTCGCGAACTCACGTTGGCACGCCTGCAGGATGTGCTGCGGCAGACCACCCGCGTCACCAGCATGGTGTTCCTGATCCTGATCGGTGCAACCATTTTTTCGCTGGTATTCCGCGGCTTCGGCGGCGAAGAACTGATACACGCGCTGTTTGAACAATTGCCCGGCGGCGCCATGGGGGCGATGTTCGTGGTGATGGTGGTGATTTTCCTGCTGGGGTTTATTCTCGACTTCATTGAGATCACGTTCGTGGTGGTGCCCATCGTCGGCCCGGTGTTGCTGGCCATGGGACTGGATCCGGTGTGGCTGGGAGTGATGATTGCCCTCAATCTGCAGACCTCGTTCCTCACTCCGCCCTTTGGATTCGCATTGTTTTACCTGCGTGGTGTGGCGCCGCCCGAAATCAGTACCGGCGCCATTTACCGCGGCGTGGTGCCGTTTATCGTGATTCAGCTCTGCATGCTGGGCATACTCGCAACATGGCCAACACTGGCCACCTGGTTACCGGGAGTAATCTATGGAAAATGATCGGATCGGAATCGGTGAGGATCCGGACGCGCCGGAACCACAGGGCGAACTGACGCTGCAGTCGTTTTGCCTGCCGCGCGATACCAATGCGAACGGCGATATTTTCGGCGGGTTTATCCTGTCGCAGATGGACCTCGCCGGCGCCACGCTGGCCGGACGCGAAGCCCGCGGACGCGTCGTCACGGCGGCCATCGACGCAATGTGCTTTCACCGCCCGGTGAAGGTCGGACACATCCTCAGTTGCTACGCCGAAGTCGTAAAGCGCGGCCGGACCTCGTTACATATACAGGTGGAAGCGTGGGCCGGCGACTACACCCACGCCGAGAGTAACAAGGTGACCGAGGGCCGCTTCATTTTTGTCGCGATCGATAAGGACGGCGAGAAACGCAGCCTGCCGCCGGTACTGTAAGCGTACACAGACGGCTGGCTTATTCGCTGGCGCCCGGCACTGCCGTGGCCGTCGAGCTGCGGGCGTTGATATAAGCCTGTTCGGAGATCGCGTGATACTGCGACACATTCTCGCGAAACTTCAGGAACGACTGGCGGATTTTTTCGCCGAGCGGATTACCGGCCACGGACTCGGCGACCACCTGCTCGGAAACCGCGCGTAACTGCAGCAACACATCGTCAGGCAGCTTGCGCAGTTCCACACCGTGGGTCTCTACCAGTTCACGTAGCGCCGCATTGTTGCGTGCCGTGTACTCGTCGAGCATGTCCTGGTTGATTGCACGTGCCGCGACAGTAAGAATTTCCTGCAGGTCTTCCGGCAGCGAGTTGTAAGCATCCTGGTTGACGATGGTTTCCAGCATGGCGCCGGGTTCGTGCCAGCCCGGGTAGTAGTAATACTTCGCGGCCTTGTAGAGTCCAAAGGTCAGGTCGTTGTACGGGCCGACCCACTCAGTCGCGTCGATCGCACCGCTCTGCAACGAGGTGAACAGTTCACCGCCGGGCAATGTCACGGGTACACCGCCGAGGCGACGAAGCACTTCGCCGCCGAGGCCGGGAATGCGCATCTTCAGGCCTTTCAGGTCGGCCACCGAATTGATCTCGCGATTGAACCAGCCCGCCATCTGCACACCGGTATTGCCGCCCGCCAGTGGCACGAGGTTGAAGGGCGCATAGGCTTCGCGCCACAGTTCCAGCCCGCCACCGTAGTGTATCCAGCTGTTCATCTCCTGCGCGGTCAGGCCAAAAGGCACCGCGGTGAAAAACTGCGCCTCG
Source organism: Pseudomonadales bacterium (assembly GCA_041623535.1). Classification (GTDB taxonomy): domain Bacteria; phylum Pseudomonadota; class Gammaproteobacteria; order Pseudomonadales; family JBFGWM01; genus JBFJWR01. Next base: position 1,198 of record JBFJWR010000208.1, on the reverse strand, counting down.
GGCACCTTGCCTTTCCAGTAGTACGCGCCGGCATGCCCCATCTCGGCGGTGCCACCGGAGACTGAATCGAAAACCTCCATGGCAGGTACCAGTTCATTGGCGCCATAGACGCGAATCTTCAGCCGCCCGGCACTCATCTTTGCGACGCGCTCTGCCAGGCGCTCCGGCGCCGTCCCGAGGCCGGGAAAATTTTTCGGCCAGGCCGTCACCAGCTTCCAGGTGAACTTCTTTGCTTTTGCTGCCGGTTTCGCGGCGTCGCCGACCTGTGGCGTCGGGCAGTCTTCCTGTGCACAGCCGGCGAGACCGGCTCCAGCCGCGCCAAATCCGAGCCAGCCGACAAACTTGCGACGATCCATGAGCAGTCTCCTAATCAATGACTTCCAGGTTGGCGTACGACAGGACCAGCCACTTCGTGCCATCGGCTTCAAAGTTGACCTGCACGCGGGCATGCCCGCCACGGCCCTCGCAACTGAGTACCACGCCGGCGCCGAATTTGGGGTGGCTAACGCGCGCGCCCAAAGAAATGCCTCCGGCCTCGGTCGCGCCCGAGGACGTGAGCGGGGAAACCGCAGCGGGCCGCGACACCCGGGTGTTCAGGCGCACCTCGCGCAACAACGGCTCGGGAATCTCGCGCACGAAACGCGATACCGTCGCATAGGTTTCAGAGCCATGCAGACGCCGGCTCTCGGCATAGGTGATGTACAGCTGCCGCATGGCGCGGGTAATGCCGACATAACAGAGGCGGCGTTCTTCCTCCAGGCGACCGTGCTCCTGCATGGACATCTGGTGCGGAAACAGGCCTTCTTCCATGCCGGTCAGAAACACCAGCGGAAACTCCAGCCCCTTGGCCGAGTGCAGTGTCATCATCTGCACGCAGTCCTGGTATTCATCGGCCTGCGTATCGCCGGATTCCAGTGCGGCATGGTCGAGGAATGCTGCCAGTTCATCCTGATCATTGTCGCCGTTCGCAAACTGGCGCGCTGCCGTGACCAGTTCCTGCAGGTTCTCCACCCGCGCCTGGCCGGCTTCGCCTTTCTCGCGACCGTGAAACTCGAGCAGGCCGCTTTCGCGGACAATGTCTTCGACCGCCACGTACAGGGACTGCTCGCGGGTGCACTCCTCCATGCGATCGATCAGTTCCAGGAAGGCCACCACGGCCTGCGCGGCGCGCGCCGGGAGCGATTGTTCTTTCACCAGG
>JBFJWR010000207.1:0-5426 GCA_041623535.1 Pseudomonadales bacterium | reverse complement strand
GGTGCCATCCACCGTCAGTGGCGCGGCCAGAGTGATGTCTCCTTCCCCCGTGCCCGAAGTCTTGGTCTTGATGGTGACATTGCCACTGGACAGCGCAGTGCGGATGGTGCCGATGCCGATTGTGGCGACGGACTGTGTGCCGTTGGGCTCAAACACCGAGGGCGGCGGTGAGGTGGCGGTTTGATCGTAGGAAGAGGCGTCCTCTGAATTGACGATATCGATGTCAGATGGGTCGATCAGCCACGTACCGCCGTTTCCTGCCGGTGCGCCTACGTCCGGCGGATCAACGCTGAGTTCCAGGGTCTTCAGGCCGGAGGTCTCGATAAACCCGCCATCGCCACCGAGCGCGCCGCCGCGCGCCTCGAGCGTGCCCACGATGCGCGCGAAGTCATCCGAGAATGCGATCACCGTGCCACCGTCGCCATTTTCGAGTGCGTTGGCGCGCACGATGGCTTCTGACTGAATCGCGACTGCGGATGCATTGGGCAGCGGCCCCTGGCCTTCCTGGCTGCCGCCCACGTACACCGCGCCCCCACCGGTTGCACCCGATGCATCAACCAGCGCACCATCCATCACCCCGACGCGCTCACCCAGCAACTGGATTTCTCCGCCGTTGCCGTTTGCCCCGATCGCTTCCGTGGTCCCGTACTGCATCGTGTCGCCGGATGCCATCAGTCGGATGTTGCCCGCACCGTCGAGGCTGGCGCTGGACACGCTGACCACACCCCGCTGCTCTATGGTTCCGGCAAAAATGTCGATCGCACCGCCGGCACTGCTGAGCGTGCCCAGGTTCAGTACCGTGTCTTCTGCTGATTGCAGCTCAAACTGTATCTCCGGCGTGTCCAGATCGGTCAGCAGCATGGCCTGGCCGGCTGCCAGCGTAATGCTGCCGCCGTCGCTGGTGATGGTGCCTTCGTTGGTGATGTCGGGGGCGATCAGCAGGATGTCGCCGTTGGCCCCGGCGCGGATCATGCCCTGGTTGAGGATGGCGCCCATCGCGTCGGCGGCGGTGAAGTGAAAATTGCCGGTCAGGAAATCATGGTCGCTGAGGTCCAGGGTGCCGGCGGTGAAGCTGCCGGCATCGATCAGGGCTTGTGGTCCGACCAGGATGCCGGCCGGGTTGACCAGGAACACGTGTCCGTTGGACTGCAACTGGCCGAGTATCTGCGACAGGTTGCCTCCGGTGACGCGGTTGAGCACTGTACTGGCGTTGCTTTCCTGGATGAAGCGGGTGATCTCGTCCACGCCGATGGAGAAATCCTGCCAGTTGATGATGGATCCCGGCGAGTTGTACACGTCCAGCGTGCCGGCAACACTGCTGTCGAAGCTGACCGTGCCGGAAACCACGGTAGGGTTCGACGGATTTGCCTGCGCGAGGCCGGCGGCGGTGACGAGGAAAAAACTCAGCAGGAAATGCGTGCTCTTGATCCGCATGGCGCGGGCCTCCTGTTCGACAATCAGCAACTGGCCATTCAGGCCAGAAACAATACGGCTATTGAATCAGCCTGCCTCAGTGACCGGGAAGTGCAACTGTCCTATGGTCTGGACCTGGGGCGAACTCTCTAAACCTGTGAAATTCGCGGGCGCATCTGTCGGATTTGCGCGCCCGTGATTGGGAAACCGGTTGGTGCGCCGTACACCGGTCGAGATCCTTCGACTGCGGCGACACTTCGTGTCGCCTTCGCTCAGGATGACGTAAGACAAACGGGATCCATCGACTTTGCCCGGGTTGATACCCACTGTCGCCCTGAGCGGAGCGCGCAGCGCGGAGTCGAAGGGTCTCGGACGATTGGCGATGCGGTTGGGTAGTATGTCGTACCGTGCTCGAGGTCCTTCGACTACGGCGACACTTTGTGTCGCCTTCGCTCAGGATGACGTCAGACATACGAGGTCCCCTGTATTGGCCCGAATGACGTAACAGGCATCAGATCGGGCACAGGCATTCGAAAAACTCCGTGCGAGCGAGGTCGTCGTCGTCCAGCAGGGTGAACAGGTCATCATTCAGCGTTGCGGAGGGAACCGGATAGACATCCTGGTTCAGGAAATTGCGCGGGAACTCCAGTCGAATCAGCGTGGTGCCCGTGAAGTTCACGTAGCCGGTCTCATTGGTGCCCAGGTCGATTTCACTGCCGCTTTCGGTCACCAGCGTGACATGTCCTTCCCGTGCACGAACGTAAAGTCCCGGCGGATTGCCTTCCAGCTTTTCCTTGCCGAACAGTTGTTGCATGTCCACCGGGGCCCGGTCGGGGCGCACGTTGGGGTTGTTACTGAGGAAGCCTGGTGTCAGTGGCAGCACGATCAGCGGGGTGTTGTCGTTGGCCAGGTAACCTGACTGGTTCTCGCCGATATCGTACTCGCCGGTGGCATTGCGCAGAAAAATCGCGCCACGCCAGACCAGACTGTAGAGGCCGTCGGGTAGTGCCTCGCCGATGCGCAGCTGGTTGCCCTGGAAGTTGATGTCTTCACAGCCTCCCTGGCAGTTCAGGTCGAAGCCGGTGCCGCGGATTCCGGTGGTGGCAACCGGTGTGGAAACGGTGACCTTGGACGGATCGTTCTGCCCGATCACCCCGGTCAGTTTGCGCATGCCGCCACGGATGAACTTGTGCACTGATTCGTTGCGCGCGTCAGTGGCGCTGTAATACTTTTGTGCCAGCACCTGGTATTCGCTGTTGTCCTGTAGCGTGACCTTGGCCTGGTCACGGAAAACCAGCAGGGCGTTGCTCTTCTGCCGGGTGCTGACGAGATCGCCTTCTACCAGTGGCGCGCCGGGTTTCAGTTTGCGCACCCGCTCATTGTTGCCGGTGACTTCGGCCAGCCCTTTCATCAGCGCGACGCGGCCGACGACGGTGTCCAGTTCGGGCTTGGGTTCTTCCGGTTTCTTGGCGGCTTCTTCATCGCAATCAGTTTCGCAGAGCCGGGCGTCAAACTCGGCGTCGTTCACTTCCACCGTGCCGACCGGTGTTTCCAGCTTGAACGCACCGGGCTGGTTGCGAGAAATTGCACCGCTCTGTGCGCGGATACCGCCCTTGTGCAGAGACAGGCTGGCCTGTTCGCCGAGATACTGGTCCACCGTGAGTTTGCTGTTCGGGCGCAGCGTGACCTTGGCTGCATCCTCGAACTTCAGGATGACAAAACTGCGCGGGCCGGTCTGGATGACGTCCTTTTCATACACCTTGGCACCCTTGCCCAGTATGCGCGGCGCTTCGTTGCCGAACTGGGCCGCTGCCGCACCACGTGCAAACTCGGCTTCACCGACCTGGCGTTGTGCCGCCCCGGCGGGTGCGGCGAGAAGCAGAAGTGCGAGAAGAGCGCTTGTCTTTTTCATTAGTACTTCACCACGAAGTAACTGTGCAGGAACCAGGTGCCGGCGTTCGTCTGCGGGCCGTTGTCGAGCGGGCGCGCAAGGTCAAAGCGCATGGCAACCGGGCCCAGCGAATAGCGGGCGCCGAAGCCGGCACTGGACAGTGAGTCCCAGTCCTTGGTCGGCCCCTGGAAGTCCTCGAGGTCGCGCATGCCGTGGTCAAAAAAGGCATGCATCGCGACCTTTTTCACCGGTGGCGCGACCATCTCGGTGCGCAGCACATAGCCTGAATCGCCGGAGATCTCGCGTTCGGTGTAACCGCGCACGCTGGCGAGTCCGCCCACGCCCTGTTGCTCGCCAGGAATCAGGGCCTCGTCGGTCCACTGACCGGAAAAGTCGAAATTAAAACGCCAGTTTTCGGGCAGGGAAAAATTGCCGAAGCCACCAAAGCGCCAGACTTCCCAGTCTGCGTCCATGTCGAGGTTGGGGTTGGCGATCACCGGACTGGAGCGCACGTTGTCGTAAGCGCTGTCGGTGTTGTCCACACCACCGGGCAGGTTGCGGAAGTAGCCCAGGTGACCGCCGTAGCGGAGCAGGGCGGTCTCACGGTTCAGGCTCCACTTGATGCCCATGGGCCGGCTGCGCACGTCGCCCCCGCCGGGTATCGGCACCGCCGGGGCAGCGAACAGGGAAATGTCGTTCTTGAAATGCTTGTCTTCCAGCGACAGCGTGACCTCGTGATCCCATTTTTCCGCGATGCGCGGTAAATACTTGGTGAAGCGCACACCCGTCTGGTGACCGGATCCGGCTACTTCGAAGAAGTTCTCGATGACGCCGGAATCGACGCTGGATTTGGCGTAGTACACATCCACATAGGCGCCAAACCGGTACAGCGGAATGCCGTAGCTGACGCCCAGTTGCTGCACATCATCGTGGTGATGTTTGTCGGGGGTGGTGGTCGCCGTGATGTTGAAGACATGGTCGCGGTCGAAGACGTTGGTGTTCTGGTAACCCAGCGAGAAACGCCATTTGCCGGTTGCCGGGCTGCCGGTGTTCCGCAGGATACCAAAGGCATTCTGGGGCTTGTCATCCTGAATACGCACCCGCGCATCAACTGTCTTTTCTTCTTTGCCCTCGCGGAACAGCAGTTCCATGCGCTTGGTGGGGTGGCGGTTCGCGTAGCGGACTTCCTGTGACAGCTGGTCGATGTTCGGTGCGGCGTCTGCGGAAAGTCCCGGCAGCATGCGCAGGATGTTCTCACGCGAGAAGTGTTTGTTGCCTTCCACGGCAATGGTGCCGACTTTGAAATTCACAACCTGCAGGAACACGTTGCCCTGTGCATCCACGGTTTGCGGTGGCAGCACGATGCGGTAGAACGCCCAGCCTTCGTCCCGGATGGCATCCTCCAGCGACTTGGCGGCCTGCAGCAACTCGTCGACGGTCAGGGTGCGTCCGATGTAGGGAAGCAGCAGGGCATCCACCTGTTCATCAGTCAGCGGAACCGGGTCGGAGAGTTGGAACTTGTTGACGGAGAAGGCGAGTTCCTGTGCGTCAGGAACGGCGGCATTGGCAACGGCGGAATACAGGGCAGATGCAAAGGCAAAAAACAAAAGAAAGGAGCGGGTCACGCGCATGAAGGCTGGCCTGGTCTTATTATTGTCTGTTCGCTGCCCAGCATGGGGATGGATGTGTACTTCCTACGAAGAATGGTTCCACGCCAACTACAGCATGTTTCACCGGAACACGGCTCTCATGCGAACTATAGGTGGAAATGGTTCTGAGTTCGAACATTTTGCGAATGAATATTAACTAAAAATAGTAGTTTGCTAATCGCGCCTCGCATAAGATTGAACACATGTTCAAAAACATCTGCGGTTGTCCTAAAGGAGCCGGATTCCTGGTCAGCGGGCAGATGATTCCAGGATGGGCGCCATGTACCATCTTTAACTTCAGGATCACTCGTATGGATGCACGCAAATGATATATACCCTGGATGGCCGACAACTCGAGACGACTGGCGATGAGTGGTTTGTGGCGCCCGGCGCGACGCTGATCGGATCCGTGGTGCTGGAGAACAACGCCAACATCTGGTTCAACACGGTCCTGCGGGGAGACAACGACACCC
>JBFJWR010000206.1:0-5438 GCA_041623535.1 Pseudomonadales bacterium | reverse complement strand
GTGGACTGCGGCAGGATTTCCGCGCCCTCAAAACGTGCCAGCAATTCCGCCAGGATGCCGGGAGGACCGACCTGCACGGCGGCAGCTGCCATCAGGTCTGATCCGGGGTCCGCAGGCTGGTGGTACGCATGCGGGCTTCCGTATGCAGGTCGCGCTGCGACACCTTGGGCGCTTTCTGCACACCCTGCGGCCCGACCATCCAGGACAGCGGTCGTTGTTCCTGACCGATGGCATCCTGCAGCAGCATCAGCCCCTGCAGGAGCGCATCCGGACGCGGCGGACAACCCGGCACGTAGACATCCACCGGCAGAAACTTGTCCACACCCTGCACCACGCTGTAGACGTCGTACATGCCGCCGGAATTGGAACAGGAACCCATGGATATGACCCAGCGCGGCTCCAGCAACTGCTCGTAGAGGCGTTGTATGACCGGCGCCATCTTGCGGAACACCGTGCCGGAAATCACCATCAGGTCGGCCTGGCGCGGCGTCGCGCGGATCACCTCGGCACCAAAGCGGGCGATGTCGAAGCGTGGCGTGAACGAGGTCGCCATTTCCACGTAACAGCAGGACAGCCCAAAATTGTAGGGCCATACGGAATTCTTGCGGCCCCACTGGATCATGTCGTTGAGGCTGGTCAGCAGCACGTTACGCCGCACCGCATCTTCCACGGATTCCGGCTCCGTGGTCGCGTCGGTGGCAATCGTTGCGCGACTCTCGGCCGTGCCCTGCCCTTCGGCCTTGCTCAGTGACCAGCGCATATCAGTTCCTCGTACTGCGGTCACGCGGACCCCAGTCCAGTGCCCCGCGTTTCCATTCGTAAATCAGCGCCACAGTCAGCACGAAGACGAACACCAGCATGGTCACGTAGCCAAACCAGCCGGCCTCGCGAAAGGCGACCGCCCAGGCAATCAGGAAGACCGCCTCGAGGTCAAAAATCACGAACAGGATGGCAACCACGTAAAAACGCATCGACATGCGCATGCGGGCATTACCCACCGGCACGATGCCTGATTCGAACGGTTCGAGACCGGCCCGGCCAACGCGCTTTTCGCCGGCGACCCAGGACAGGCCGAGCATCGCCGCCTCCAGGGCCAGCACGACGATGAAGAGAAATACCAGGGGCCAGAGGTCCTCGGTCATGCGATGCTTCTTATGGTTGAGTGATGGTTAAACACGCGGTCAACTAGGCAAACGCTGATTAAACCTATACCGCCACCTGTAGCATCGCAAGTGCGATCTGAATTGGTCAAAAAGCGCGCACAAAAAAGCCGGCGGGAAACCCGCCGGCAAGTTGAGGGGACGACCGAAAAAAGTCGGTGAATCAGTGCTCGATGGCGATTCTGCGCGGTTGCGCCGCCTCGCCTTTCGGGATGCTGACCTCCAGCACTCCATTCTGCGTGCGGGCACTGATCTGGGCGCCGTCGACCGTGTCGGGCAAACTGAAGCGCCGCAGGAAGGAGCCCCGCGAACGTTCAACCCGCTTGTAGGACGCCTGCTCATCTTCCCGGATCTCTTCGCGTTTGCCCTGCACGGTCAGTACGCCACGTTCAAACGTGACACTGACGTCGTCCGGGTTGATACCGGGCAGGTCGGCATGCAGTACGTAACGCGATTCTTCCTCGCGGATATCCACGGCGGGCAGCCAGTCCGAGGTACTGACTTCGGAGTCCTGGCCACGGGACAGGTCAAACAATCTGCCCAGTTCCCGTTGCAGATCCAGACTGGATCCCCATGGTTGGTAACGAATCATAGACATAACACACCTCCAGTTTTGCTTGCGCAATTGATAACGACCATTTGTGCCGAAAGCGGGCCCTGGGCGCGCATCCGGGCGTTCTGCCACCCCGTCGCCGGGGCAGCGTATGCAAGGTCGGTTGCCATACCGGTATGTGATCAACCTTGTAACCTTGATAGGGACGCGGTACAGGGATTTCAAGAAGCCGGGATACAAATTCCTGCAATAGCGGAGCGCAGGCGCAATTGCAGAGTACGGGTTGCGGGCGCCGAGTCCAGATTGCGGGGTGCGGGATGCGCTTGCTGCGGGCGTCTGTCGCGAACGGTACAGGGATGTACTTTAGAGAGCGACAGTCGCCTTCGGAGCCGCCATGGATGGCGGCGGAGATTTAGCGGCAAGCGCATCCCGCGCCCCGCAATCGCCCGCCCGCCATCCCGCGAAGTGCTGCCGGGTTATCTAGACTGCCACCAGGGCTGTGGGCAGACCGGTTTGCGCAGTATATTGCGCAAGCTACATCTGAAGGGAAGCAGGCATGATCGTTTACGGACACCGCGGCGCGGCCGGCGAAGCACCGGAGAACACACTGGCCGGATTCGCCCACGCCATGGCGTACGGCATACGGCATTTCGAGCTCGATCTGCGCGTGGCAAAAGACGGGGAGATCGTGGTCATTCACGACACCACGCTGGCGCGCACCCATGGCTCACGCGCCAGCGTCGTACGCCGTTCCGTGCCAGAACTGTCAGCACTGCAGGCGACCGGCCAGGCCTATGAGTGGTCGCGCTCCACCGGCGTGCCCAGCCTGCATGCGGTCGTGCGCCAGTGTCGCGGGGTGGAACACCTCCAGTTCGAAGTCAAAACCGGCCAGTTGGGCGATGAACAGGCTTTCTGTGAACGCCTGGCGAAGTTCGTGCGTGAAGCACGCCTGGTGCCGCAGGTCACCGTCACGTCACTGGACAGCGCCCTGCTGGCCCGCATGCAGGTCGTGGCGCCGGATATATCCCGCGGCCTGGTCTGCGAAGTCGCGCCGCCTGACCCGGTCGCGCTGGCGCTGGACCTCGGCTGCGACACGCTGGCGTTGTCCCACGAACTGACGGATGCACGGCGGGTGCAGCGGGCCCGGGAGGCCGGCCTGAAGATTTCCTGCTGGACGGTGAACGCGCTGCCAGTGGCCACCCGGTTGTACCAACTGGGCGTGGACAGCATTATTTCGGATTACCCTGCCGCGCTGCTCGCGCACGTGGCGATGCTGCAAAAGCTCAGATCTACAGCAGTGCGTAAAAAATAAGAAAACTGCCGAGAAACAGGCGGTAGATGGTGAACGGCCACATGCCGGCGCGCTGGATAAAACCAAGGAACCAGTGAATGCACAGGAAGGCGCTGGCTCCCGCAATCAGCGCCCCGACTCCGACATCCAGCCACTCGGCATTGGACCCGGTCTGTGCCAGTTCCAGGCCCTTGATAAAACCCGCCCCCATGATGACCGGGATCGCCAGCAGGAAGGAGAATCGTGCGGCACTTTCCCGGTCCAGGCCCATGGCCAGCCCGGCAGTGATGGTGACACCGGATCGCGAGGTGCCGGGAATCAGCGCCAGAATCTGTGCCAGTGCGATCACCCAGATGGTTTTCCAGTTGAGGTCTTCCAGGGTCCCGGTCTTGCGCCCCTGCAGGTCGGCCCATTGCAGCAACACGCCAAACACCACGGTAGCCAGGCCAATCACCAGCGCCGAGCGCAGCAGGACCTCTGCGTGCCCATCGAGCAGGAACCCGGCCACCAGGGTGGGCAGGCTGCCAACCAATACCGCCCAGCCCAGGTGAGCATCGGGACTGGCCGCACCACCACGCAGGTGCGCCTGCCAGCCGACAAAGATACGCCAGAGGTCGTGCCGGAAATAAGCGAGCACAGCGATCAGGGTGCCGACATGCACCGCAACGTCGAAGGCCTGACCCTGATCCTGCCAGCCGAGCAATTCAGACGGCAGGATCAGGTGAGCGGAACTGGAAACCGGGAGAAACTCGGACACCCCCTGAATCAGGGCCAGTGCTACCAGATGTACTGCATCCATGACGCATGGAACCCAGGATGAAAGTACTAACTATACGCACTCAAATGTGCGAATTCGATAACAAAGATGTTCGCAATCAACAATTACACTCAATGATGAAAAAGGGCTGGGTTGTCGCAGGTCGGCCAGCTTGGGGAGCGCATTTTCCTAAATCTCCGCCGCCATCCATGGCGGCTCCGAAGGCGGCAGCGCTCTCTCAGTACATCCATGTACCGTTCGCGCTGACGCCCGAAAAATGCGCTCCCCAAGCCGGCCTTGTTCAATTGACTGCCGACCCTGAGCTTAAGATTAGTGCCATTCCTGTCAGGCCGGATAGCCGGTGATTTCCCGTATCGATTTGTACAACGGCTGCAGCCGGCCATACATTTCCTGGAAGACTTCCCGGTAGAGGCGATCATAAATTGCCTGGTTCCCGGGGATGGGGTCAAAGACATCCCCGACCCGCGTCATGGCCTGTATGGCGGTCGGCACGTCCGGGTAGAGACCCAGCCCGACTGCGCAGTTGATCGCGGCGCCCAGTCCTGATGTTTCAAAAGTGTGCGGCCGTTCGGCACGCATACCAAATATATCGGCGGTGATCTGCATGATGGCGTCACTGGTTGAGCCGCCACCGGAAACCCGTAACTTGCGGATCGGCACCTTGTTGCGCTTCTCGGTACGCTCCTTGCCCTCACGCAAGGTGTAGCACAGCCCTTCAATCAGGGCGCGATACATGTGCGCCCGCGTGTGTACGTCCCCAAAACCGATGATCGCGCCCTTGGCCTCGGGACCGGGCTCCTTCACGCCGGGCGACCAGTACGGTTGCAGGGTCAGGCCCAGTGAACCGGGTGGCACGCTGTCGACCAGCCGGTCGAAGAGGCTCTCGGGGCTGACGCCCAGGCGTTTTGCCTCTTCCTGTTCCGGAAAGCCGAACTCCTCCTTGAACCAGCTGACCATCCAGAAACCGCGATAGACCATGACTTCGGAACAGAAATGATCCGGGATTGCAGACGGGTATGGCGGGATCAGCGGCGTCACTTCCACGTAGCGCTTGTTGTTGGTGTTGATGGTCGCAGTGGTGCCGTAACTCATGCAGGCGATTGAAGGATCAGTCGCACCGGCGCCTATCACTTCGCAGGCCTTGTCAGCCGCCGCTGCGATGATCGGCGTACCCGCCGGGATGCCGGTGGCCAGCGCTGCTTCTTCAGTGACCACGCCGACCGGAGCGCAGGGTTTGACCAGTTCCGGCAGCATGTGCCGGCGCACTTTCAGGTCCTTCCACTTCCAGTCCAGTGCCGGCGCCCAGCGAAGCTTTTTGTACTCGAAGGGAATGTAACCGACCTGTGCCCCCACCGAGTCGCGGTAGTGGCCGCTGAAACGAAACAGCATGTACCCGGACAGCAACAGGAAATGTTCCGTCTTCTCCCAGATTTCCGGTTGGTGCTCGGCAATCCAGTTGGCCGCAGCGCGGGCGCGAAAATTGCGGATCACGTGCTCAACACGCAACGCCTTGAACAGCAGGTCCCAGGGCATACCCAGCCCGTCCTTCACCTCGGTGCGGCGTTGATCCAGCCAGACGATCGCCGGGCGCAGTGGCTTGCCGTGTGCGTCGAGATTGACCATGGTGGTGCGCTGGGTGGTCACCGACAGGCCGGC
>JBFJWR010000205.1:0-5466 GCA_041623535.1 Pseudomonadales bacterium | reverse complement strand
GCCCGCAAACATTCCGGCGGGCGACGAGACCGCCATCGTCCATGGCGACTACCGCCTGGACAACGTCATCTTTCACGCCACCGAACCACGCATCGTTGCGGTGCTCGACTGGGAACTGTCCACGCTGGGGCACCCACTGGCCGACATCGCCTTTCACTGCATGTGGTGGCACACACCGGGCAGTATTCGCGGCCTCGCGGATGTCGATATCGCTGCGCTTGGTATTCCGGATGAAACCACCTACCTGCGCCGCTACTGCGAGCGGGTCGGCCGTCCCATGGTCGATGCACAGACCTGGGGCTTCTGCATGGCATTCAACCTGTTCCGTGGCGCCGGCATCATGCAGGGCATCATGGGCCGCGTAAAAGATGGCACTGCGGCCAGCGCACAGGCCGAGGCCATGGGGCGCCTCGCGCGACCGCTGGCAGAACTGGGCTGGCAACGCGTACAACAACTGCAGACCGCATAAACCCAAACCGGGAGCATCCGCGAATGGATTTCGAACACTCACAGAAAGTACAGGATCTCGTCGCGCGCGTACGCGCCTTCATGGACGAACATGTTTATCCAAACGAGGCAAGGTGCGCGCAGGAACTGGCCGAAGGTGACCGCTGGGCACCCATCCCGCTGCTCGAGGAACTCAAGGAAAAAGCCCGCACCGAGGGTTTGTGGAACCTGTTCCTGCCCGAGTCCGGGCACGGTGCCGGCCTGAGCAACCTCGAGTATGCGCCCCTCTGTGAAGAGATGGGCCGCGTCGTCTGGGCGCCGGAAGTATTCAACTGCTCGGCTCCCGACACCGGCAACATGGAAGTGCTGGCCCGCTACGGTACGGATGCACAGAAAAAAGAGTGGCTGGAACCACTGCTGGCCGGCGAGATTCGCTCGGCCTTCGCGATGACCGAACCGGACGTGGCCTCGTCAGACGCCACCAACATCCAGTGTTCCATCGTCCGCGACGGGGATGAATACGTCATCAATGGCCGCAAGTGGTGGACCTCCGGCGCCTGCGACCAGCGCTGCCGGGTATTTATCGTGATGGGCAAGAGCGACCCGGACAATCCGGACCGGCACCGCCAGCAGTCGATGATCCTGGTACCCGCCGACACACCCGGGGTACGCATCGTCCGCCCGCTGCCGGTGTTCGGCTATGACGACGCACCCCATGGTCACGCAGAGATGGTGTTCGACAATGTCCGCGTCCCTGCCACCAACATGCTGCTGGGTGAAGGTCGTGGATTCGAGATTGCACAGGGTCGTCTCGGGCCGGGACGCATCCATCACTGCATGCGCCTGATCGGCACAGCCGAGCGCGCACTGGAACTGATGTGCAAACGTGCCTCCGCGCGGGTTGCCTTCGGCAAACCGATTGCCGCGCAGACCGTCACCCTGGAACGCATCGCCGAATCACGCATCCTCATCGACCAGTCACGCCTTCTGACGCTCATGGCAGCGGACCGGATGGACAAGGTCGGCAACAAGCTGGCGGCACGCGAGATCGCCATGATCAAGGTGGCAGCCCCGCAAATGGCCAGCAGGGTCATCGACTGGGCCATGCAGGTGCATGGTGCGGGCGGGCTGTCCGATGACTTTCCGCTGGCCTATGCCTACGCCTGGGCGCGCATCCTGCGGCTGGCAGACGGTCCGGACGAGGTGCACCGTAACCAGATCGGCAAACTGGAACTCGCCCGCCACGCGCGTTAAAGCGACGCTGGGCAACGACACTGGCAACCAGGAGAACCGCATGACAGGCATTCTGAACCGCATCACCCGGCTGGGGAAACGTGTAGCGCGACAGGCTGGTTCGCCCGCGCAGGGGCGCAGTGTCAATCGCTTCCGGCTGATGACCGAGCTGACGCTGGGACGCGACTGTGACATCACCCCGCAGCAACTGGAGGACTATCGCGCCTACATGCACGCCGGTGATCCCCTCGGCGATGCCGTTGCTGAATGGATGGCAGAAGTGGGTTTCCGCACTGGCATGGAGCAATTCGAGCAGGTACTGAATCACGGACTCGGCAGCGTGCCCGATGCGGCGCAGCCCTTGCGCGCACTCTTCGAAGCCGTGGAAAAGAAGCCCGCATGGCTGGACGAAGCCGAACTGCTGACGGGGCAGCGCGCGATCGCCCGGGCCGGGGTCGCCATACCGTTTATCCTCGGCGACATCTTTCTGCTCGGCGGCTACGGGGTTTCAGTCGCCATGAACAAGGCACTGGTCATGACCGGCGGTCTGCGCGAGGGCAGCACCCGCAAGCGCGCGAATGAAACCTCCGCGTGGTGGTTGCAGGTCACCCGTGAGGGCGGACTGCAGCGCGACCAGGACGGCTTCAAGACCACGCTGCGCGTGCGGGTTCTGCACGGCGTGGTGCGCCGCCGCCTGAAGGATGACGCCAACTGGAGCACGGAAGCTCACGGACTGCCGATCAACCAGGCGCACATGGCAGCCACCGGCCACGCCTTTGGTGCCGGTTGCCTGGTCGCTGCCAGGATGTTCGGGATTCGCTTCAATGAAGCCGAGCGCGCAGCCTTCATGCACCTGTGGCGCTATGCCAACTGGCTGATGGGTGTGGATGAGCAACTCAACACCCAGAGCGAGCACGCGGGCATGTCTGTGATCCTGATGTCCGCAATGACCGCTCCGGAAGAAAATGAGTACGCCGGCGACCTCGCGGAAAGTTACCTTGCACAAGTGCAGTACGAGTTCCCGAAACTGGGCGTGCCGGGACGGGCGCTGAGCCACGTGATCGCCAATGGTCGCCTGGGGCTGGCCTGGCTCGGCCTCGGCCGCACTGCATACCGCAACCTGGGCCTGCCGGAACGTCGCGCGTGGATGCTGCTGCCACTGGCAGGCTTCGGTGTACTCAATGCGCGGGAAGCAATGCGCGCCGTGGTGCCGGGCGCTGACCGCCTGTTTACCACCAGCGGGCGCTGGATTCAGGAAACCCAGATTCGCCTGATGCGCGCCGCAGAAGACCAGCCCGACGAGTTCATCCCCTATGACGAGCGCCAGTCGAATATGGCCTGAACCGGCGCGTGCGGGCAGGCGGTCGTCCGCCACAAAAAGTCAGGACTCGGGGTAGATATATTTGCGCAGCATCTCTTCGGCGTTGAACTCGGCGCCAAGCACGGAAATCATCGTGAACACGCCCACCAGTTTGCGATTCAGAAACACGAATTCCTTGGGCGGAATCTTGAAATACTTGCTGATGGCCGAGCGCGCGGCCTGCTTGGCCACCCGTTTCGGAAGATTGCTTTCCTTCCAGCGGTATTCGCCGCGTTCATTGATGGCATAAGTAGGCGCCGTCGAGCGGTCTTTCGCCAGTGGCTCCAGGCAGGCCATGCAGGTTCTGGCAAACTCCTCGTGCACTTCGCGCGGCCAGTCTGCCTGCATGAACTGCATGTCGATGCTGCCCTTGATCAGCCCTTCCACGTCGCTTTCGTAAGCGGCCCGTATCATGTTCTGTATGGGCACCAGGAAAGACTGGGGAAATTCCTGCACCGCACCAAAATCCAGCAACACCAGGTGATCGCGCTCATCGGGGTGTTCCGGATCCTCGGCGATGCGAATGCGGTAATTGCCAAAATTCGGGTCGGTCTGAATCTCGCCCCAGATGAACAGTTCTCTCAGGAACAGCTCCAGTGCTGCAAGACCAAGCGCGCTGCGCCGGGACAGCGGCAGCCGCTGCACTTCCGGCGCCGTTACCGGGAAGCCAAGTTCAAAGGTCGATGCCATGACATGCGGCGTGGAAAAATCTGGCAGGATGCGCGGCACGATGTAGCGTTCGTCGTCACGCACCAGGTGCCGGAAATGTTCGGTGGTCGTGGCCTCCAGCGTGTAGTTCACCTCGCGGTGCATCATGTGCCGAACTTCGTCCAGCCATTCGTCGAAATCTGCGCCGGCGGGGATCACCCGTCCCAGCTTCAGCACCTGCGCCACCGCGTCGATGTCCGAATCCACTGCTTCCGCGACGCCGGGGTACTGAATCTTCAGGCACATCTCCAGTCCGTCGCCGAGGCGCCAGGCCCGGTGCACCTGGCCCAGGGAGGCAGCGCCTATGGGGTGATCCTCGATCTCCAGTTCGGCGAGTTTCTCTTCACCGAGTTCCCGCACCAGCACTTCACGGATCACGGGCCACTCGAGCCAGACGGTTTTGTCTTCCAGCGTATGCAGGGCTTCGGTGACTTCCGGCGGCAGAAAATGCTCGCCATACAACGCCATCATCTGCCCGATCTTGACCACGCTGCCCTTCAGTTTGCCCAATTCCTGGGCCAGGTAGCGGGCCTGCTTGCCGAGCATTTCGCGATGGTGCTCGCGGCGGCTTTCCTTGGACCGGAACAGGTTCACGATGGCATGGCCGGCATACATGGAGCCAGCGGTCAGACCGGTGGTCGTCATGCTCAGGCGACGTTCGAAACTGCCGGACTTGATACGCCGTAGTTCCTGGTGAATCTCGTCGACATGGGCGGCGGGATCTTTGTCTTCGGAATCTCGTGTACTCATTATGGGAATACCTTAGCTCGCCCGGCTGCATGTGCGCGTATGGATATATCAGCTTAGTCGAATTGCCGGGCAGTTATGGAACGCGAACGAGCTCATAGCGGGACAGGTCCGCAACACGGGTGCGCCGTGCGAACTCGATCATGGATCCCACCCAGTTATTGGTATTCACGCCATCGGCGGTCTTGTACCAGCTCTGGCAGTTGCCCGAGAACGTGGTCAGGGCGCTGCGCTCGCGCATCTCGAGATCGTACTCGGCCGCCACCTCGGGCCGCAGATCGGCATATCGCCAACCGTCACGCCGCTGGGCCTCGATGACCTGCCGGATGTAACGCTGCTGGCGCTCCAGCATGAAAATGATGGATCCGGAACCCACGTTGGTATTGGGTCCATAGAGCACGAAGAAATTGGGGAAACCCGCCACCGACATGCCCATGAAAGCGGACGCGCCGTTTTTCCAGGTTTCACGCAGTGATTTGCCGTTGCGACCGAGCACTTCCATCGGTGTCAGGAACTCGGTGGTACGAAAACCGGTGCTGTAAATGATGGCGTCCACATCGCGGACCCTGCCGTCGGCAGTTTCCACACCGGTCGGGGTGATACCGGTGATGCGGTCGGTGACGACCTCGACGTTCTGTCGCGCCAGCGCCGGCAGCCAGTCGTTGCTGAGCAGTATCCGTTTGCAGCCGACCGGGTAGTCGGGCGTGAGCCTGGCGCGCAGTTGCGGATCCTCCACCTGGCTGGCCAGGTGCCAGGTCGACACCCAGGTGACGATCTTTTCCAGCCACTTCACGCCATCGAGCGCCAGCGCCAGCAACTCCAGGATGCCGAATATACGCAGCCGGTCGAGGTCATGCAGGGGCGGCACGGCGTCCAGCAGCTTGCGCTCAAAGACTGAGAAAGTGCGTTCGATTTTCTTGATGGTCCAGCCCGGCGAACGCTGGTACACGTCCAGCTGTTTTACCTGGCGG
>JBFJWR010000204.1:0-5492 GCA_041623535.1 Pseudomonadales bacterium | reverse complement strand
GGCTTCTGTTCCAGGCTGAGCACATGGCTGGCAAGGTCGGATGCCGGCATCAGCGCCAGTTTGGTCGCGTCGCCGTCCTCGATCAGGATCCAGCGTTCCTCGCTCTCCAGCGCCCGTTCGGCATCCCGCACACTGATGCTGTCGGGCAGGCGCAGGAAACTGCGGGTCATAACCCGCGCCACCGCGGATCGCCGGAGCATCTGCACCAGTGGATTGTTGCGCAGGCTCACGCCCTGTTGCTTGAGCAACATCAGGAACACCGATTCTTCCTTGAAGATCTCCGAGAAGGTCAGGCTGGCGATGACGATGGTCATCATGCCGGGCAGGATGATTTCCGGGTTGCGGGTCAGTTCCAGCAGGGCCACCAGCGCTGCCAGCGGGGCGCGCAGCACAGCGCCCATCATCGCGCCCATGCCCAGCATCACGTAAAAGCCGGTCGACGATGCGTAATCGGGGGCCGCCCAGGCACCGGCCAGTCCCAGGGCGCCACCCGCAGTGGCGCCAATGACCAGCGATGGTCCGATCAGGCCGCCGGGGATTCCCACACCCACCGCAAGCGCGGTCAGCAGCATCTTGGCGGCGAGTACGCTGACCAGGAGCAGAAAGCCGACCTCGCCCAGCATCGCCTGGTTCACCGTGTCGTAACCCATGCCAAGTACTTCCGGCAGCAACCAGCCGCAGGCCGAAGTCACCACTCCGACGAGCAGGAAACGGGCCGGCATGGGCCATTCGCTGTGCCCGGCGACGGTGCTGACCGTGCGCGTGAACAGTACCGCGAGCAGGCCGATGACGATGCCGATGAATATGATGTAAAAGAGTTCCCACTGGCTGCGCATGAGAATCTCCGGCACCAGGAAGACCGGGTCGCCGCCGTAGAAGAACTGGGTGACCACCGCGCCACTGACCGCCGCAATCATGATCGGCAGGAAGCCGGCGATGGTGTACTCCATCAGGATGACTTCCATGGCGAAGATCACGCCGGCCATGGGTGTGTTGAAGGCCGCCGCAATCGCCGCCGCAGTGCCGCAGCCAACCAGCGAGCGAATGCTGTTGTTGGGCAGGCCCAGCCATTGGCCGACCAGGCTGCCAGAGGCGGCGCCGAGGTGCACGGCAGGGCCTTCCCGGCCCACGGACTGCCCGCTGATCAGGGCGATGGATGCGCCGACAAACTGTATGACTGCGCCGCGCACGGTGAGGTACCCCTGGTGCAGATTGAGCCGCTCGAGTACGTGCAGCACCCCCAGGCGCCGGTCCGGCACCCGCACTTGGGTTACCAGGATGGACAGCAACACCGCGCCGGCAAGCGGCAGCGCGGCGCGCATCTCCTGGCCCAGTTCTTCAAAATTTTCCGGATCACCGCGCGGTAGCAGCAACCCGAGCGGGGCCTCAATCGCGTAGCGGAATGCGCAGATGACCAGCCCGGTCAGCAGCCCGCAAAGAACGGCGAGCACCGCAAGCTGCAGCGGCGCATCGGATATCGCGAGGCGCTGGCGAAGGCTGACCAGCCGGTCTCTGATCCAGCTGTAAGTCTTGATGGTGAACTGCACGGGCTTGTTCTGCTTTAGTTCGGCACTCGCAGAACCTATTATAAGCAAGCCATTTGAAAGCAGATTCCGGATCCCCTGAAATGTCTCAATTGAAAACCGCGATTGTCGGCGGCACCGGTTATACCGGTGTCGAACTGGTGCGCCTGTTGCTGGGGCACCCAGATGTCTGCCTGCAGGCCGTGACTTCCCGCGGCGAAGCCGGAACACCGCTGGCCGAGTATTTCCCGGGTCTGGCGGGGTACACCGACCTGTGTTTCACGACACCTGACATCGATGCGCTCGCCGACAATGACCTGGTTTACTTCGCCACCCCCAGTGGCGTGGCCATGGAGATGGTGCCGGAGTTGCTGTCGCGCAAGGTGCGGGTGATCGATCTCTCCGCCGATTTCAGAATTCGGGACGCGCAGGAGTGGTCGCGCTGGTACGGGATGGAGCACACCTGCCCGGAACACCTGGCGCATGCCGTCTATGGCCTGCCGGAGGTGAGCCGCGATGCAATCCGTTCCGCGCAGCTGATCGCCAACCCGGGGTGTTATCCCACGGCGGTACAACTGGGCTTTCTGCCGCTGATCGAGAATGGACTGGTATCACTCGATGGCCTGATCGCCGATGCCAAGTCGGGTGTCAGCGGGGCCGGGCGTACACAGCGGCAGGACCTGTCCTTCTGCGAGGCGACGGAAAGCGTACGTGCCTACGGGGCAGGCGGGCATCGCCATCAGCCGGAAATAGCGCAGGGCCTGCGTGATGCGGCGGGTGGCACTGAGCCGGGGCTGACCTTTGTGCCGCACCTGATGCCCATGATCCGCGGCATACATGCCACGCTGTACGCGGATTTGCATAGCGCTGATGTCGACCTGCAGGCCCTGTATGAGGCGCGTTTTGCTGATGAGCCGTTTGTGGATGTCATGCCGTCAGGCGCTCATCCGGAGACGCGCAGTGTGCGTGGCAGCAATGCCTGCCGCATGGCGATTCACCGTCCGGGGGATGGTCGGCGGGTGGTCGTATTGTCCGTCATCGATAACCTGGTCAAGGGGGCGGCCGGACAGGCGGTGCAAAACATGAACCTGATGTTCAACCTGCCGGAAACGGCCGGCCTGCTGTCCATTCCTTCGCACCCCTGAGCAGGCATGGCCAAGTTCAAGTCTACGGCCCACCATGCGGTGCGCGTGGTTCATTACAATCCGCGCGTGGCATGGATACGGCGGGGCCTGGTTGGCGTGACGCTGGCGACCGCCATTCTTGGCGCGGCCGGGGGCGGCTGGTTCATCGGCCAGGATCGTCAGCTGGCCATGATGTCGGAGCATTCCGGCATGCAGAGTACGATTACCCAGCAGAAGGCGGAGCTCGACGATCTCCGGCATCAGGTCGCGGTGCTGTCCCGTGGCAACCTGGTGGAGCGCCAGGCCAGCGAGGCCGCGCGCCGCGAAATGCGCGTCATGAACGAGAAGATTTACGGTCTTGAGAAGGAAATCACCTTCTACCGCAATATCATGTCTCCGGGGGCAGGTGCCGATAAACTGAGCATCCAGCGACTGGAACTTGCCGGCCGCGCCGAACGTGGCCCGGTCCACTTCAAGCTGGTGCTCACCCAGGTTACCGAGCGGCGGGAGCAGATCAAGGGCTCGGTGAAGCTGCAGGTCATCGGTGAACAGGGTGGCGCTCCCAGGACTCTGTCCGCGGCCGAATTGGGGGCCACGGGAGACATTCAGTTCAGTTTCCGCTACTTTCAGGAGCTGGAAGGGGAATTCGCGCTGCCGGAAGGTTTTCAGCCGCAGTCTGTACGCGTGACCGCCCGTTCCACCGGTCGCAAGCCGGTGGAAGTGGAGCGCGAATTCACGTGGTTGGTACAGGAGGTCGGGGTAAATGTTCGGCAAGGATAAGAAAGAGATGGCGCACCAGTTTGATACCTTGATAGCCCACGGCGCAGAGCTGGTTGGAGACATCACGTTTCGTGGCGGCCTGCACATTGATGGGCGCATACGCGGCAACGTGTTGGCTGAGGATGGCGCCCAGGCCGTGGTTCGCCTGAGTGATAAAGGTGAGGTCGAAGGCGAGATCCGGGCACCACACATCATTATCAACGGTGTGATCAAGGGCGATGTGTACTCCAGCGAGCATCTCGAGCTGGCGGCCAAGGCCTCGGTGACCGGCAATGTGTACTACAACATGATCGAGATGGTCATGGGTGCCGAAGTGAACGGCAGCCTAATGCACAGTGTGGGAGGCCATGCGCCATCGCGAAATCTTTCCAGCATCTCTTCCGCATCCCTGGTGCCCTCGCCCATGCCGGCCAAGGGCGGTGCCCCGACGCCGGCCAATTCGGCCGTGCCGGGTGGTAATACGGGCAAATTATCCAGCAAGGGCTGAGCGCTCCGATCCGCAGACGCCGGAAATACGCGTTGACCGCAGATCAGCACAAGCTTGATAATTGTGCTGTTACCTCGTTTTATGAATCAGGAAATTTATGTCGGCTCCACAAATGGTCATGCCGGTACCGCTTTCGCTTACCGAAAGTGCCGTACGCAAGGTGCAGGAACTCGTGCAGGAAGAGGGTAATCCTCAACTGAAGTTACGGGTTTTTGTGACCGGAGGCGGCTGTTCCGGCTTTCAGTACGGTTTTACATTCGATGACGAAGTCAACGAAGACGACACCCGCATAGAGAAAGACGGTGTCGTGGTGTTGGTTGATCCGGTCAGTTACCCCTACCTGGTCGGCTCACAGGTGGACTATCGTCAGAGCCTGGAAGGTGCCCAGTTCCTGGTGAATAATCCCAATGCGTCCACCACCTGTGGCTGCGGATCCTCTTTTTCCATCTGAATCTGCATTGAGCGCGCGGTGCCAGGCGTGGTGAGTTCCGGTAGCGGCAAGGTGCGCAGAAGTGCGCTCGCGCTGTTGCTGGGTCCGTGTCTGCTCAGCCTGGGATCGCTCGCAGGATGTGAGCGGGAGAGCCAGGCGCAGCCCCTGGTTTCAACCGAGGTGCCCGGTGCGGCAGAATTGACGCCGGCGCTGAACCCGGGGAGCCGCTATCTGGCGCAAATCGAAGCCCATACCGTTGAGGAATTTGCCCGCCTGTTGCAGCGTGCCGAGGCGGCCATTACCGAAGACGAGACGTATCCGCAGTTCGAGCCCATTGAGTTCATCCTGCACGGTTCCGAAGCCGCCTTTTTTGTCCGCTCCAATTACCCGCAGTTTCGCGAGATCGTAGACCGGGCCGCGCGGTTGGATGCTTTTGGTGTGATTGATATCAAAATCTGCGAAGGCTGGATGTCGTTGCGTAACGTGCAGCGTGCAGAGTTGCCCGCCTTCGTGGAGACGGTTCCGTATGGCCCGGCAGCCGAAAAGCAATTGCTGCGCGAGGGTTATATCTACTTCTGAGGCGCTGGGTCGTCCTGCGCCAGCAGGTGATTGCCCGGATACACGGCACCCAGGATGACTGGTTGAGTCGCCCCGGTCACCGCCGGCAGATTGCCCGCCTGGTGATGCATGGTGCGGCGCGCAAGCCAGGCGAATGCCACCGGTTCAACGAGGTGCGGAGGTACCTGCAGAGCGGCCGTCGTGGTCACCGGCAGGTCGCCGAGCCGGAACCGGATGCGCTCGACCAGGTGCGTGTTTTCAGTGCCCCCGCCGCACAGATAGATGCCCTGCGGGCATGGCCTGAGCCGTAGAATTTCCTGTGCAACCGAGATCGCGGTCAGTTCCGCGAGCGTGGCCTGTACATCCTCGGCAGCCAATTCTGGAAAGGCGGCAAGGTGCCCACCGAGCCATGCGCTGTTGAAGCGTTCCGGCCCGGTACTCTTGGGCGCCTTCTGGCTGAAGTAATCGTCAGACAAGAGATCGGCGAGGAGAGATTCGTGCGGTGAACCAGTGGCCGCCCACTGCCCCCCGGCGTCAAACGGGAGCTGTCTCCTGGCCTGGCACCAGTAGTCCAGCAGGCGGTTGGCCGG
>JBFJWR010000203.1:0-5493 GCA_041623535.1 Pseudomonadales bacterium | reverse complement strand
GTGCGAGAAAGCCCCGACGATGGCGCTGTTGTCCGGCGCGACGATGGGCACGACCTGGAACGTGTCACTGGCCGATCCGCTGTCGCCCATGGAACTGGGAAACCTGCGCAAAGACCTGCAGGATGAACTCGACCGGATCAACCGCCTGATGTCGACCTGGGATCCGGAATCCGAGTTATCCCGCTTCAATCGCATACCGGTGGGGCAGGCGATGACGCTGGCACCGGAAACCCTGGACGTGTTGCGAATGGCCCAACGGATCAGCATGGCCAGCCATGGTGCTTTTGATATTACCGTGGGTCCGCTGGTGAACCTCTGGGGGTTCGGGCCGGAAATGCGCCCGGAAGAAATCCCCGATGCGGGCGCGCTGGCCGCGGCCTTTGAACAGGTCGGTTTCCGCAAGCTGCGAATTGATGCGGATACCGCGACGCGAGAGGTCGACCTCTATGTGGATCTCTCTGCCATTGCCAAGGGTTTCGCGGTGGACCAGTTGGCAGCGTTGTTGCAGAAGCGGGAACTGCGGAATTTCCTGGTCGAGGTGGGCGGCGAGCTGCGCGCGCACGGCCGCAAGCCGGATGGCAGCAGCTGGCGGATTGGCATAGAAGCGCCAGACACGGCGCGGCGCAGGGCCCGGCGGGTGCTGCGGGTGCAGGACACCGGCATGGCCACTTCCGGTGACTATCGCAATTATTTCGAGTCCGATGGAAAACGCTTTTCACACACCATCGATCCGGCCACCGGGCATCCCATCAAGCACCGGCTGGCATCCGTGACCGTACTCGACCCCTCTGCGGCCCGGGCCGATGCCTGGGCCACGGCGCTCATGGTTCTGGGGCCGGAAAAGGGCATGGAAACGGCCCGCAAGCAAAATCTTGCTGCTTTTTTTATAATCAGGAAGGAAAACGGATTCGTTGAGCAGTTCACCGCGCCGTTTGCCCACTACCTGGAATCCTCGTCATGACCACATTGCTGCTGACTTTTGGCCTGATGCTGTCCCTGATTATTGCCATGGCGGTTGGTGTGCTTGTCGGCCGCAATCCCATCAAGGGCTCCTGCGGTGGTCTGCAGAACCTGGGCATGAAAGGCGACTGCGAGATTTGTGGTGGCAACCTCAGCAAGTGCGATGAATCCACGCCGGCCGAGGCAAACCCGGATCGGGCGCCGACCGTGCAGGAGTACCGTCCCCGGCTCTGATCTCACCGCATTCCGGCAGGCCCGGCTCTTCCCGTTCGCGCCAACGCGCTCGCCCCGTCGAAGCTACTATACTTCCCCGCAATTGAAACTGGCTTGGAAGCTGTGTGATGACGGTTCATCAATTTGACCTGGTTGTGGTTGGCACGGGGCCCGGGGGCGAGGGCGCCGCCATGAAGGCTGCCAAGGGCGGCAGGAAAGTTGCCGTGATCGAAATGCAACCGCAGGTCGGGGGCAACTGCACGCACAAGGGAACAATACCGTCCAAGGCACTGCGTCACGCGGTCAGCCAGATCATTCACTTCAACACCGATTCGATGTTTCGTGACATCGGCGAGCCGCGCTGGCTGTCGTTCCCGCGCCTGCTGCGCACGGCGAACAACGTGATCAGCGAGCAGGTGCGCATGCGCACCGACTTTTATGCCCGTAACCGCATACAGGTGTTTTTCGGACGCGCCAGCTTCGTCGATTCCAACACACTGGAGGTCCATTCGCGCTCCGGCGGTGTCGAGCGCGTCCATACGCGGGACGTGGTGCTCGCAACCGGCTCGCGGCCGTATCATCCCAGCGACATTGATTTCAAGCATCCGCATATTTACGACAGCGACACCATTCTGAGCGCCACGCACACACCGCGAAAAATGGTGATCTATGGCGCCGGCGTCATCGGCTGTGAGTACGCCTCGATTTTCTGTGGCCTGGGCGTGAAGGTCGACCTGATCAATACGCGGGATCGGCTGCTGGAGTTTCTCGATAACGAGATCACCGATGCCCTGAGCTATCACCTGCGCAAGAACGGCGTGCTGATCCGGCATAACGAACAGTATGAAAAGGTCACCGGCGAAGACAACCAGGTGGTCATGGAACTGAAATCGGGAAAAACGATCAAGGCCGATACGTTGCTGTGGTGCAATGGGCGCACCAGTAACACGGACAACATGGGCCTGGAACTGGTCGGGCTGACCCCGGACAGTCGCGGCCAGCTGAAGGTCGACGAACGCTATCGCAGCGAGGTCGACAATATCTACGTGGTCGGGGATGCCATCGGCCCACCGGCCCTCGCCAGTGCGGCCTATGACCAGGGCCGGGCAGCGGCCTCTGCGATTCTGCGCGAAGACAGCCCCATCATGTACGTGGAAGACGTTCCCGCAGGCATCTACACGATTCCGGAGATCAGTTCGGTCGGCAAGAATGAAGCGGAACTCACCGAACTGAAAATCCCCTATGAAATCGGTCACGCGTCCTTCAAGCACACGGCACGCGGACAGATTGCCGGTGAAACCGTGGGCATGCTCAAGCTGCTGTTCCATCGCGAGACGCTCGAACTGTTGGGCATACACTGTTTCGGTGACCGCGCGGCAGAGATCGTGCACATTGGCCAGGCGATCATGCACCAGAAGGGCGAGGCCAACACGATCGAGTACTTCATGAACACCACTTTCAACTACCCCACCATGGCGGAGATGTACCGGGTGGCGGCCCTCAACGGGATGAACCGCGTCCACGACGGCTGATCGGTAAGACCTGCGTCAGGGCGACGCCCAGCGAAACAGGGCGCGCGCATTGGCGGTGGTGATTTCCCCGATGCGCTCGATGCGCTCGCCACGTGCCCCGGCAATCACGCGCAGTACCTCGGGCAGGTGTTGCGGCTCGTTCCGCCGGCTGGCCGGTCGCGGGGCCAGGGAGCGCGGCAGCAGGTACGGTGCATCCGTTTCCGCCAGCAGTCGCCCGGCAGGAATCGCCGGCACCAGTTCCAGCAGGTGCTGCCCGCGTCTTTCATCGCAGATCCAGCCGGTAATGCCGATGTGCAGATCGAGGTCCAGCCAGGCGAACAGTTCCTTACGGCTGCCGGTAAAACAGTGTGCGACGCCGCCACTGAGCGTATCGCGAAATTCTTTCAGAATGGCCAGCTGGCGGTCAAAGGCATCGCGTTCGTGCAGGAATACCGGCAGCCCGGTTTCTGCTGCCAGTTCCAGTTGCTGCGTAAATGCCCGTTCCTGGTTTGCCGGCGTGGAATAGTTGCGGTTGAAGTCCAGGCCGGTTTCACCAATTGCACAGATCAGCGGGTCTGCGGCGAGGCTGCGCAGGACCGAGAGGGTTCCGGTGCTGAAATCATCGGCATGGTGGGGATGCACGCCGGCCGTGGCGCGCAGGCGTTCCGGGTCGTTCGCCGCCAAGCGGGCGGCAGCCTGGCTTTCCTGCTCGCTGGTGCCGGTAACCAGCAATCCGGTGAGGCCGGCTGCCCAGCTGCGCTCCAGTACCGCGTCCAGATCGCCCTGGAACTGACCACTGGTCAGATTGACGCCAATATCAATCATGCAGCACCGGTGCCAGTTCTTCGCGCAAACGTTCCACCCGCTTGCGGTTGGCGCCCAGGTCGCTGTAGCCAAGCCGTGATGCCGAACGCACGTGAACCACGCCGGGTTGCTCCAGCCAGAACTCCACGTCATCGACGAAGCGCATAATCAGGGACGTGAATTCGGCGCGGATGTAACCGGGTTCCTGCAGGGTGACCTGTGCGCGATCCTGGTCACCCAGTGCCTGCAGGATGGCGCCTTCCATCCGTTCCCGGGCGAACGTGTAGCGAAACGGCGCAATGGCGTGTTCTGCATCCGCAGCCAGGCTGGACACGCAGTTGGGCGACTCCGGGCAGGGCGCCAGGCCGCCGACAGCTGAACCCAGCGTGGCGGGTGGCGTTCCGGAGCAGGCGGTCAGCAGGGCCAGCACGGCCAATAGCGGTGGAAAATGCCTGCGCATACTGGTGTTGCGGACCACTGTACTGCTGTTCACGACAGCCATGGATCTGAAAAGTTTCTGCAAGTTGACTCCTTCCGCCTCGGGAGGCCATCGCAGGCTGCTGCTGCAGACCCGGCTGGCTGAAAATCGTCGCCCATGAGCCCCCGCAAGCCAGTTATAATGGGGCTGGATAACTGGAGCTTTCATGGGTATGGTGACTGCCTTTCTCGTAGCCGGCAAGAAAACGAAACTCAACATGATGCGTAAACCCGCCGTTCGCACTTCAATGTCTGCAAAGGCCATCGGGCTTGGACTGTTGTTACTGCTCGGAAACGCCGTGCTGGTGGGTTGCCAGAGCGCATTGCCCAGCGAGAAAAGCAGCATGATCTCCCCCTGGTCAACATTTGATCAGGCGAAGTCCTCGTATGATCTGATCATTCCCAATTACACGACCACGGAAGAGCTCGAACAACTTGGCTACGACCCGTACCGTGTACCCAACGTCGGCATCCTGACCTACCTGGATATCATCCAGCGCTTCATCCCGACCGAAAGTATCAAGGTCGAAGACCTCGACGAAGGCATACAGCGCTGCATACG
Source organism: Pseudomonadales bacterium (assembly GCA_041623535.1). Lineage (GTDB taxonomy): Bacteria > Pseudomonadota > Gammaproteobacteria > Pseudomonadales > JBFGWM01 > JBFJWR01. The sequence continues at coordinate 966 of JBFJWR010000203.1, read as the reverse complement.
CGCGCGGGAAGCCTGTCATGCCTATGAGGCCACGCCTTCCCTGCAGAAGAAGAAGCGTTACGGCAGCGTGGCGGCCGATGTGATGGGCTTTCAGAAGAAAGAACGCACGACGGGCTGGAGCTTCAACGCACTGGTCGTCATCATCGATGACGTGGTGGTGTACAAGATCTGGGGCGGCGTACCCAACTACGTTGAAGACAAGAAGAAACGCACTCCGCTGGGCCCGATCCAGAACAACATGGATAACATCAAGGGCATCATCTAGGAATCCTGTGCCGGCTTCTGGCGCAGGCCGACCTTGCATCCCTGACCCATCGGGCGAAGCTCCCAATGGTCGGCAGTTTTTCTAGTTATCCAGCACGCTGTTCAGGCTGCGTCCTTCCAGGTAGGCATAGATCAGTCGGAACGAAAGCACGTTCTTGACGTAGCCCCGCGTTTCCCCAAATGGAATCGTTTCAATCCAGGCGTCCAGCGGCAAGTCGGGTGCGGCCTTCAGCCAGGCCTCGGAGCGGCCCGGTCCGGCATTGTAGGCGGCACTGGCATGCGCCAGCACACCGTCGAACTGGCGAAGCATTTCACCCAGGTAGGCCGTGCCCAGGCGGACATTCAGAGCCGGTTGCTCCAGGTCGGCCTGGCCTTGGTAGGGCGCGCCGATACGACCGGCCACTTTCTTGGCGGTGGATGGCAGCAACTGCATCAGGCCGGTGGCATTGGCTGACGATCGTGCATCAGGCCGGTAGGCGCTTTCCTGGCGCGCGATCGCGAACGCCCACCAGCGATCGATGTTCTGCAGCCGGGCATGGCGAATAAACTCCTCGCGCCAGCCGGTGGGGAAGCGCAGGTGCAGGTGATTCCAGAGCTGGCCGGCGATCGTGACCTGGATGGCCCGGTCATGCCAGGCCCAGTCCTGCGCCACGTGGGCGGCAGCCAGCAGACGATCGCCATCCAGTTGGTAAATCACGTAGT
>JBFJWR010000202.1:0-5539 GCA_041623535.1 Pseudomonadales bacterium | reverse complement strand
GGGTCGGCAGCACGCTGGCGCGACAGTGCAACCAGCCAACGCCAGCTTTCCTGGATGGGCGCGGCGGGAATGAAAGCCTGGAAGAAACGTTGTGCGCGCGCCTCACTGCTGACCAGGGTGCCGTCTGCCTCGCCAAACGCGGCAGCGGGCAGCACCCGGCGGGCACGAAGCGCCGTGGCGTGCAGATAGTGGTCGATGACAATCACCTGCGCGGCACTGTCGAGCAGGCGGTCGAATTCGGACCCGGGCAGGCGGCGCTGCAGGTCGTTCTCGAGCACGACCAGCGTTGCGCCCGGCGCCTGCTCGGCAATCGCTTCCAGGGAGTTGCCACCGAGCGCTGCCACACCGAGGCTGTTGCATTCCGGCAGCACCAGCGCAATGCCACATTTTTTCTTCAGCCGGTCCAGTGCATGCACGATGTTGGCGGCGGCCTCCAGCAGGCTGGCGGAACGCAGGCTGGTGCCACTGATGACCAGTGGATTCCTGGCGCCCTGCAATACTTCCACGGCGTGCTCTGCAAACTCACGGGCCGCGGGCGGCAGCTTCGGTGCCCGCCCCGCGGCGCGGTCGAGTCCGTGGGCGATGGCCTGGGCAATCGATTCGATGTGCGCCGGGTCGGTCGCCAGGGTGGCGCTGGCTAGCGGATCCAGGTCGGTGGCATGTGTGCCGACAATCAGCAACGGGCTGCGCAACTCACCGGCAAGCACGCGTACGGACTGATCCTGCCAGCCCGGTACACGCGTTTTCTCGGCCTTGGCGAAACCCGCGTTGCGGGTCGCCTGGCGTACCGAGAGCGCCAGGCGCGGTGCGCTGTGCAACAGGTCCTCGCCGAGTATCAGCACGGCATCCGCTGCTTCCACCGCGTCCAGGCTGGCGACCTGCCCGGTCGTGGTACGCAGGATATCCAGTGCCGTGACCAGCAACGTACGGTCCACCCGGTTCACGCCCATGGAAAAAGCCGCCTCGCCCACCAGTGCCCGCAGCGCGAAGTTGCTTTCCAGCGACGCGCGCGGCGAGCCGATACCAATCAATGGCAGGCTCCAGTCCAGTCCCTGCATGGCAGCTTCGGCGGGAAGTTCGGCTGATCCGTCAGCGGGCGGGTCCAGCACGCTGCGCACGCGGTCATCGGCCGCAACATGCTGCCATCCGTAGCGCCCGCGGTCGCAGAGAAAATAACCGTTCACGGCGCTGTTGTAGCGGTTCTGCACGCGGCGCAGCGTGCCTTCGCGTTCACCCGGGGTGACGTTACAGCCGACGGCACAATGCGGACAGACCGATGGTGCAGTCTGCAGGTCCCACTTGCGCGTGTAATGCGCACTGAAAGTCCGGTCCGTGAACACGCCCGTGGGACAGACCTCCACGAGGTTGCCACTGAACGCGTTTTCCAGTGCACCGTCCTCGGCCCGGCCAAAATAGACCCGGCTCGCGGAGGCCTGTACCTGCAGGTCATGCCCGCCGGCATATTCGCGGTAAAAGCGCGTACAGCGGTAGCAGGCTATGCAGCGATTCATCTCGTGATTGATGAACGGACCGAGGTCCTGGTTGCGGTGCGTACGCTTCCGACCGCGGTAACGCCGCGCATGGTGGCCGGTCATCAGGGTCATGTCCTGCAGGTGACATTCACCGCCTTCTTCGCACACCGGGCAGTCATGTGGATGATTGGTCATCAGCAGTTCGATCACGCCGGCACGGAATTCAGTGGCCTCGGCGTTGCGCAGCGACAGGCGCATGCCGTCCACAACCGGGGTCATGCAGCCCATCACCAAACGGCCCCGTTCGTCTTTCTGATCGGCAAACTGTGTCACCGCACATTGCCGGCAGGCCCCCACCGAGCCCAGCGCCGGGTGCCAGCAGAAATACGGCAGGTCATAGCCCAGTTGCAGGCAGGTCTGCAGCACGTTCTCGCCGGGAGCAACTTCATGCTCGACACCATCCACCTGAATCTTGGCCACCCCTCAACCCCCCACGCCGATCAGTGCCGCATCGTGCTGCACCAGTGCCTCGAAATCGGCCCGGAAATACTTCAGCGCACTTTGCAGGGGTTCCATGGCACCGGGTGCATGCGCGCAGAAGGTCTTGCCGGGGCCCAACTGACGACAGGCATTATCGAGGATCTGCAGATCACCCGGCCGGCCGCGCCCTTCCAGCAGGTCGGTCAGGATGGACTCAACCCACGGCAGGCCATCACGGCACGGCGTACACCAGCCACAGGACTCCTGCGCAAAAAAATGTTCAAGGTTGCGCACCATCGCCACGGGTGAAGTCTGATCATCAAGGATCACCATCGTGCCGGTACCAAGCCGGCTGCCCGCCCGGGCGATATCTTCAAACGTCATGGGCACATCGAGGTGTTCTTCGGTCAGAAAATCGGTGGAGGCGCCGCCGGGCAGAAAACCGCGCAGGCGGTAACCGGGCTGCATGCCGCCGGCCTGTTCCTCGATGATCTCGCGGGCCGTGGCCCCCAGTGGCAACTCCCATGCACCGGGCCGGCAAACCCGGCCACTGACGCCATACAACTTGGTGCCGCCATGCTGGCTGCTGCGACTCAGTGACCGGAACCACTCGTTACCCAGCCGCAGCAAATGCGGCACGTTGCAGAGCGTCTCGACATTGTTCACCACCGTGGGCTGTCCCCACAGACCGCTGACCTGTGGAAACGGCGGCTTGGCACGCGGGATGGCACGCCGCCCTTCCAGCGCACTGATCAGTGCGGTTTCCTCACCACAGATGTAGCGGCCGGCACTGGGATGCAGGTAGATCTGCAGATTGAAGCGCGACTTGCAGACCCGATTCCCGAGCAGTCCGGCCTCGTGTGCTTCGGCAATGGCCTCTTTCAGGCAACGGATGCCATGGTGATACTCCCCACGGACGAAGATGTAGGCGGTTTCTGCGCCTATGGCATACGCCGCCAGCGCCATGCCTTCCAGCAGCTGGTGCGGATCGTGCTCGATCAGCAGGCGGTCCTTGAAGGTTCCGGGCTCCATCTCGTCACAATTACAGACCAGGTAATGCGGACGCGTGCTGCTTTCCCGGGGCACAAAACTCCACTTCAATCCGGTGTTAAAACCTGCACCACCACGGCCACTTAGGCCTGACTCCTGAACCAGTTTCTGAACTTCCTCGGGTGAGAACAACTGCAGGCATTTACGCAGTGCCTCGTAGCCCCCGGCCTGTTGGTAAGCGGCCAGGCGGGTGACTTCCCCGGGACGGATCCGGGCAGTCAGCGGATGCGTATCCGGGCTCATGAGTATGCGTCCAGCAAGGGGTCGAGCTTGTCCGGGTCGACGTCGGCATGCAGGTCCTGATTGATCAGCATGACCGGCGCATGATCGCAGGCACCCAGGCAGACTACCGGCAACAGCGTAAAACGATCATCCGGCGTGGTCTGGCCCGGTTGTATCCCCAGTTTTTGTTCCAGTCCGGCGCGTACCCGCTCACAACCCATGACAAAACAGCTGACGCTGTCGCACACCTGGATCACGTTCCGCCCCACGGGGTGACGATAGATCTGGTTGTAGAAGGTGGCCACACCCTCCAGGTCGGCGGTGGAGAGGCCGAGATGGTCGCTCAAGGCCGCAAGCGCCTCGTCGGACACCCAGCCACGATGCGCCTGCACGATGCGCAGTGCTTCGATGGAAACGGCCTGCGCATCCGGATAATGCGCACGTTCGCCATCGATCTCGGCGCGTTCCGCGTCGCTTAACATCTGCCCGGCCGTTTTGCTCATCGGTCCACGTCCGCCATGACGAAATCGATGGACGCAATAATCGCGATCAGGTCGGCCACGAACAGCCCGCGGGTCATCAGCGGAATCATCTGCAGGTGCGGGAAAGATGGTGTACGGATGCGCGTGCGGTACGATATCGTGCCGCCGTCGCTGACCAGGTAATAACTGTTGAGCCCCTTGGTGGCCTCGATGGTGACGCAGGATTCACCGGCCGGGATCACCGGCCCCCAGCTGACGTTGAGAAAATGCGTAATCAGCGTCTCGATATCGTGCATGGTCCGCTCCTTCGGCGGCGGACAGGTGAGCGGATGCGATGCCCGGATCGGTCCGCCCGGCATGTTGTTCAGACACTGCCGGATGATGCGCAGGCTCTGGCGGATTTCCTCCACGCGCACGGCAGCGCGGTCAAAGGTGTCACCCCGCGTGCCGGTAGGCACATCAAACTCAAACTGATCGTAGCCTGAGTAGGGCCGCTCCTTGCGGTAGTCCCACTCGAAGCCGGTGGCCCGCAGACCCGCACCGGTAGCCCCCCAGGCGAAGGCTTCTTCCGTGGTATAGGTGCCTATGCCGACGGTGCGTTTGCGCAGGATCCGGTTGTCCATGACCATGCTGTCGTATTCACGCATGCGCTTCGGCATCCAGTCGAGAAACTCGCGGATCATGCGGTCCCAGCCGCGCGGCAGATCGTGCGCCACGCCGCCTATGCGGAACCAGCTGGGATGCATGCGCCCGCCGCAGATGGCCTGCACGATGTCGAAGATCCGTTCGCGGTCGGCGAACATGTAGAAAACCGGCGACAGCGCACCCACGTCCTGCGCGAAGGTTCCGTAAAAAACCAGGTGACTGGCGACGCGAAACAACTCGGCCATCATGACGCGGATCACCTGCGCACGCGGTGGCACCGTGATACCCGCCAGTTGTTCGACCGACATCACGTACGGCAGGTTGTTCATCACCCCACCGAGGTAATCGATGCGGTCGGTATAGGGAATGTAACTGTGCCAGGACTGGCGTTCGCCCATCTTCTCGGCGCCCCGATGGTGGTAGCCGATATCGGGCACCGCATCGAGCACCTCCTCGCCATCGAGCTGCAGGCAGATGCGGAACACGCCGTGCACACTGGGGTGGTTGGGGCCCAGGTTCAGGAACATGAAGTCTGCGTCCCGCGAGCGGCGTTTCATGCCCCAGTACTCGGGATCGAAGCGCAGCGCCTCCTGTTCCTGGTCCTGTTTTTCCGACCACAGGCGGTATGGCTCCATCTCGGTGGCGCGGGCGGGATGCGACTTGCGCAGCGGATGGCCTTCCCAGGTCGGCGGCATGATCAGTCGCCGCAGGCGCGGGTGATCGCTGAAGTCCACGCCGAACAGGTCGTAGACCTCGCACTCATACCAGTCGGCATTGGGATAGATGCGGCACACCGAGGGCACCGACAGGGCATTTTCGGCAAGCGCCACCTTGAGCCGCAGGTCTTCGTTGCGGGCGTAGGATGTCAGGTGGTACACCACGGTGACGTCGCTGGACGGTTGTCCGGCCCGGTGTTCGCGCAGGGTTTCGTCGATGGCCGTGAGGTCGTAGAGCATTTCGTAACGCGGCTTGGCATCGCGCGCCAGGTAGGCGAGGACCTCCCGCAAGCGGTTGGCGGACAGCCAGGCCGTGGGGATGCCGTCGACAGTGGACTGCGGCAGGATTTCCGCGCCCTCAAAACGTGCCAGCAATTCCGCCAGGATGCCGGGAGGACCGACCTGCACGGCGGCAGCTGCCATCAGGTCTGATCCGGGGTCCGCAGGCTGGTGGTACGCATGCGGGCTTCCG
>JBFJWR010000201.1:0-5543 GCA_041623535.1 Pseudomonadales bacterium | reverse complement strand
GTGGCGATTGCCGATGTGTCGCATTACGTAAAGCCCGGCTCGAAACTGGATCGCGAGGCCACCGAGCGTGGCACCTCGGTCTACTTTCCCGGCCAGGTGGTGCCGATGTTGCCTGAGAAACTATCCAACGGCCTCTGCTCGCTGAACCCCGAGGTCGATCGGCTGTGCCTGTTCGCCGATATGCGCATTTCCGCGCAGGGCAAGTTGACGCGCTTTTCCTTTGGTGAAGGGGTGATGTATTCACACGCCCGGCTGACCTACACGCAGGTGGGCGAATGGCTGGACAGTCCGGACTCGCGTGCCGAAACCAACGTGATCCGCCAGCGTCCGGACCTGCACGAACCGGTCCGCAACCTGCATGCGCTGTTCGAGGTATTGCACGCGGCGCGTCTGAAACGCGGCGCCATTGATTTCGAAACCGTGGAAACACGTATCGAGTTTGGCGAGGGTCGCAAGATCGAACAGATCGTGCCGGTACATCGCAATGTTGCGCATCGAATTATCGAGGAATGCATGTTGTGCGCAAACGTCAGTGCGGCGCGCTTCATGGAAGAGAACGAGGTCGCCGGACTCTACCGTATTCATGATGGCCCGGAAGAAGAGAAGCTGGCCAAGTTGCGCGAGTTTCTCAGTGGATTCTCCCTGTCATTGGGTGGCGGCGCGAAACCCAAGCCTGCGCATTTTCAGGAACTGCTGGCAAAAATCGAAGGGCGGCCGGAGTTTCCGCTGCTGCAGACCGTGCTGCTGCGTTCCCTGCAACAGGCGCGCTACAGTCCGGAGAACATCGGTCACTTCGGCCTGGCCTACACGGAATACGCGCATTTCACATCGCCGATACGCCGTTATCCGGATCTACTGGTGCACCGCGCATTGCGCAGCGTGATTCGCAGTGATCGCGAGACCACGCAGGTAGTGCGGGTACCGACCGCCAAACCCATTCCGTTGCCGCAGATTTATCCCTATCAGTTTGCCGATCTTGAAGTGCTTGGGAACAACTGCTCGCAGAACGAGCGGCGTGCCGACGAGGCAGTGCGCGATGCAACCGACACCCTCAAGTGTGAATACATGGAAGCACGGGTCGGAGAAACTTTCGAGGGAACCATCAGTGCAGTGACCGGGTTTGGTTTTTTCGTGCTGCTGGACAACCTGTACGTGGAGGGCCTGGTGCACGTGACCGGGCTGCCGCATGACTATTACCATCACGATGCCATTCATCATCGCTTTGTCGGTGAGCGCTCCGGGCGCACTTTCCGGCTTTCCGACCGCGTGTCCGTTCGGATCCTCCGCGTTGACGTGGAGCAACGCAAGATCGATTTTGAACTGGCAGAAGAAGCACCTCCTGAAGCACGCAAACCGCGTAAGCCACGCAAGAGGACGCGCAGGAGGGCGAGCAAGAAATGACGCGTGGCGCGGTGTTGCTCGGCGGTCTTCATCCGGTCCGAGCCGTGCTGCAGCGCTCGCCGGAACGTGTGCGCAGGTTGATGCTGGAGCGCGAACGCGATGACGCTGTCCTGCGCGAGATCGACGCGCTGGCGCGGGCGCAGGGTATTGCCATTGAACGGGTGGCACAGAAAAAACTCGATGCCATAGTCGACGTGCCACATCAGGGCGTGATTGCCGAATGCATACCCGCTCCGGTTCTGTGCGAGGCAGACCTGCTGGAACTGGTGGCGAGGCGGGGTGACAAGCTGTTGTTGCTGGTGCTGGACGGAGTGACCGACCCGCGCAATCTGGGCGCCTGCCTGCGCGTGGCCGATGCAGCTGGCGTGCATGCAGTGGTATTGCCCAAGGATCGTTCGGCCGGGCCGGGCCCGGTGGTCAGCAAAGCTGCTGCCGGAGCCGCAGAAGTGATTCCGCTGGTGCAGGTCACCAACCTGGTGCGCTGCCTGCAATCGATAAAGAAAGAAGGCGTATGGGTGACCGGTACGGCGGAAGATGCGCCCCAGGCGGTATTTTCCGCAACGCTGACGGGTGCCCGCGCAATCGTCATGGGCAGCGAAGATCGCGGCATGCGCCGCCTGGTCAAGGAACAGTGTGACGAACTGGTGTTCATTCCGATGGCCGGCAGCGTGGCGAGTCTGAATGTCAGCGTGGCAGCCGGAATCTGCCTGTTTGAGTGTGTGCGCCAGCGGCGGGGGTAACGTGGATCAGTTCGCGGAACTGCAATTGATCTGAAATTTTCCCGGGTCGGCGACTATTTTCTTGGCCATCTCCAGGCTCTGATCAGCCGCCATCCGTATCCACTTCATGGCCTCGCAACCGTTGTCGTAGGGTGCCACGCCCTGCGTGTACAGCAGCCCGAAGTTCAGTTGGGCGACGGGCAGGCCCTGTTCGGCTGCCTTTCGATACCAGATGGACGCTTCTTCGAATTCCCCTTTGCGCTGATACAGCGCACCGAGGTTGTTCTGTGCAACCGCATGCCCTTCATCGGCAATAGATCGATATATCTTCTCAGCCTGCGGAATGCTTTTCTGCAGGATGGTGCCCGTTTCATACAGCGCCGCGAGCAGCAGTTTTGCCGAGCGCCGACCGGAATCGGCAGAGCTCTGCAACATGTTCACCGCGGCTTCGCGCATCTCCGGTTTCTGTTCCGACATCCAGGTTTCAGCGAGGATCTGTTGCGCGGTAGGATGGCCTGCCTCGGCGGCATCCTGTAGCAGTGTGCGACCGTATTCCTGGTTGTCGCGGGCAGCGCACAGGCTGTAGCGCCACAGTGCGGCCGGGGTCGGGTGGGCTTGCCTGGCGGCTTTGCGGTAATAGGTGCAGGCGGTCGTCTCATCCTGCTCCAGCAGGGTGCCGGTGCGGTGAAATACTGCGCGTGCCAGTTGTGCCCGTGCGTCGTTCTTGTGCTCGGCGTAGTGCTTGGTGCGCCAGATGATGTCCGGCAGTTTCTTGCGGATTTCAGCAGAAACGGCCCGCGCGATGTCATCGCGTTCCAGCGATTCGGCGCGCTCGATCTCTTCCGCCAGTTGCCAGCCGATGGCGGCCAGGCGCGCGCGGGTGGGCTCCTGGTCCGATTGGCTTTTCAGCGCTTCACGCAGTTGCTTGATTTCTTTCAGCAGTTCCGGGATCTGTATGGATGCTGCTGCGAAAGTGGCGCCCGGTGCGAGTGCACAGAGCAGCAGTAGCAGGATCGGAAAGCGGCGTACGTATGAAATATGCATGATGCTCAGTCGTGTTTGGCGATGAAATCCAGGTAGCGTTCAGCAGTTTGCCGGGGGCGCTCGATCATGGGCAGGTGCCCGGTGTTGTCGAGCAAAGCCACTTCGGCATGGGGCAACAGCGGCCGCATGATGTTCACTACGCTGACATCGATGGTGCGGTCCTGGTTTCCCCATAAAATCAGGGTCGGTGTTTTGATCTCGCGCAAGACTGCTTCCAGTCCGCTGCTGCGGTCTGCCTTGTACTGCCTGAAGATGTAGGCATTGAAATCGCGCTGGGCTATTGAGCGTTCGCCAATCACGCGCCGTACCAGTGGCGGGATATAGGGTGGGTGTTCCATGACAAAGCGCAGCTGTCGGTCGAAGTCTTCCACGGACTGCACCAGCAGCGGATTGTCGCCACGCTTCAGGGCCAGGCTCATCTGGTTTTCGACCTGCGGCTGTATGCCCCCGTTGTTGAACAGGCCCATGCTCAATACCTGTTGTGGGTACGAGTGGGTGTAGAGGGCGGTAATGTGCCCGCCCATGGAATTTCCCACGACGTGCGCCTTTTTTATGCCGAGTGCACCCAGAAAGGCGTGCAGTCTTTCCACCTGGCGTGGCAGGCTGTAGTCCCAGTCGTCGTGCCGGGCCGATTCGCCAAAGCCCGGCAGGTCGGGAGCGATCAGGCGGTAGCGGGACGACAGCGGGCCGGAAAAGCGCATCCAGTTGTCCTTGTCGGCACCGAAGCCATGAATCATCACCACGGCGGGCGCATCCACAGGGCCACCGGCCAGGTAGTACCAGGTTTCGCCTTCCACGACGATGGTTTCGTGGCTCAGCCCGTTACGGGCCCGTTCCAGTTGCAGGCCCAGGGCGACCACTTCGTGCGGATAGTAAATACCGGCCACGATGGGCATGGCAATCAACAGCGCAAGCAGTACGAGGAATTTTTTCATGCGTTCGATCCGGTTGTCAGTTCGCGCAGCAGTTCATCGCCCTTCCAGTCACGGCGTCCGCCGGTTTCGGCGTTGCGTATCAGTGCAATGATACGTTGATTGGCCGGGGCGTCGAGGCCGTGGGCCGCGGCGAGGCGTACAACTTCGCCGTTGAGCCAGTCCACTTCCGTCACCCGGCCGCTCTCGAGGTCTTCCCACATGGAGGAACGGGCCAGCGGATCAATGGCCAGCATGCGGCCGCCGAGGATGCGAAACAGGAAGTCGGGCACGCCGAGCAGGCGGGGAACCCAAGTCACCGGCAGCGGCGTCATGCGCACCGGCTGAATGCCCGCTTTCCGGAGTACGTGCAGCGCCTCCATCTGCAGGGTGGCAACGCAGAGCCGATAGCTGCGTTGCGAGAGTTCTTCTTTGAGTGGGATGCCGGCCAGTGCATTGACCGGATTGTTCAGGTTCAGCAACAGCTTGCCCCATTGCACCTCGGCCATGTCAGTGCGCAATTCCAGCGGGATGCCGGCACTGGCAAACAGCGGCAGCCAGTCGACCAGGTCGGGGTGGTGTCCGGCCATCAGTTCGCCATCAGTGCCGTGATGGAAGGCGCCTCGTTCGCCGTGGAGCACATTGAAGCCAACCATGCCGGGCAGTACGGGCAGTTCCGGCAGGTGCTTTTGCAGGGTCTGGGCATTGCCGATGCCATTCTGCAGGCTGACCACTACCGGCCTGCCGGTAAGCAGGCCGGCCAGCAGGGCGCCGGTCTCGGCGCTGGCGGCGGATTTGACCGTTACCAGTACCAGGTCGGCATCTGCGGCAGCGGCCGGGTCGGTGGTGTATTGCACGTCCGCAGCAGGAAGTCGCAGGTCAGCGCCGCGATAATCGGTCAGGTGCAGACCGTGCGCGTTGATTTCCCGGGCAAACCGTTCCCGTCCGACCAGCAGTACATTGCCACCGGCTGCTGCCAGGCGTCCGCCCACGTAACAGCCGATGCTGCCGGCGCCGAAGACGCAGATCCTGCGGCTGGTCACTGGTAAAGGCTGCACGTGGTGCGCAGTGCTAACGGCCGCGCGACATGCTGATGGCCAGGCTTTCGAGCACCAGTCGGATAAAGCCGCGTGCGCCCTGTTCCTTTACGCGCGCGCCATACACGAACATCTCGGTACATTGTTTGAAGGCCTCCGGAAGGTCTTCCGGACTGGGATGATTCCAACCACGTTCATTGACGACGGTGACTTCTGCCGCCATGACCGGATCGTCTTCATCCGGGTGGTAGGCGGTCAGTATGCCCTGCAGGTCCATGTTCAGTATGTCAGGAGAGGCGAAGGCGATGCCCTCGTCATTCACGTCGTAGAGCATGCAGTCAGCGAGCTTGCGGTTATCGTCGGAGCTGAACAGCGAAAGCTCCAAGGCACGGGGCTCGCCACTCTCGGTCATGTGATAGAAGGCGGCTGGT
>JBFJWR010000200.1:0-5595 GCA_041623535.1 Pseudomonadales bacterium | reverse complement strand
GTGCTGAGCGGCCGTACGCTGGACAACCTGCTGGAACTGGCCGGTGGGCTTGCATCCCGGCTTACAATGGTGCCAATCTGCGTCCCGGGGGAGCGACTGGCGCTGCGCGCCCGGCAGGCCGGTTTTCGGACTATTGTGACTGCTGACGGCGCAGCCGCGGCAGCCTTGCAACGGGCCATCAGGGACTGGCGGCAGAACCAGCAGTAAGAGCCGGTAGTAAAAGACCCCGGAATTTGACAGCGGTATGACTGAACAGGAACGGAATGTGAATACAGAAACCCAGCAGGACCCCGTAGCGGTGCCTGATGAAACGGCAGACCTGCAGGCGAGTGAGCCGGCAGAATCCGGGTCCGGCGAACCGGCAGCCAAGCCCAGGAAGTCCGCTGTCGCCGTACTGGCGCTGTTGCTGGCGCTGATCGCGCTGCTGGTCGCTCTTTACATCGGCTGGGTCGGTCGTGAAATGGTGAGCAGTGCGAACCAGCGGGTGACACAGATGGCCGGTGAGGTGGACGCCGCGCCAGGCCGGCTGGCAACCACCATACGTGGCGAAATGGCCGCGATGGGCAAGAACACGGACGCACTGCAGCAACAACTGGGCAGTGTGCGCAGCAAGGTGGACCGGGTGGTGCAGGAAGTTTCCTCGCTGACCACGGCAGACCGGACCGACTGGATGCTGGCCGAAGTGGAATACCTGCTGCGTCTGGCTTCGCAGCGCGTGCTGATGGAAGGCGACCTGACCAGTGCCGAAGTCATCCTGCAGGCTGCAGACCGGGTGCTGCTGGAACTGGACGATAGCCGGCTGCATCCTGTGCGCCGGGCACTGGCCGAGGATCTGGCAGCCGTAACGGCAGCCGGTGCGCTGGATGTGGAAGGCATCTTCCTGCGCCTGGGTGCCACTGCCGAGCAGGTTGATGCGCTGCCACTGATCGTTCCCAGCCGGGAGCTGGGCGCGGCGCGCGAAGCGCTTGTCAGCACGGCAGCCGAAACCGGTGAAGCAACCGACGGCGCTGGCATGGGCAGCCTCATGGAGCGTGCCTGGCAGCAGATGAAAGAACTCGTCGTGGTGCGCCAGCGCAGTTCTGCGGTCCGGCCGCTGTTGCCGCCGGACCAGGAATATTACCTGCGGCACAATCTGCGCATGCTCATCGAGCAGGCGCGACTTGGCCTGCTGCGCAACAGCAATGCGGTGTACCAGGAGAGCCTGACCGCAGCCGGTGAATGGATTCGCGAGTACTTTCCGCTGGAGGATGCCTCGGTGCAGGCGGCACTGAAGACGTTGCAGGAAATGGCCCGTTTCGATGTCAGCCCCCGGCGGCCGGATGTGGCACGTGGTCTGCGTGCCCTGCAGGAGCGCCAGTCGGCGCGCCACTGGAGTACACCCAGTAGCGGAGCGCAGGCGTCCAAACCATGAGAATACTGTTTTTACTGGCCATACTGGCCCTGCTGCTGGGTAGCTGGCTGGGTGGAATGATCCTGCACGATTCTGGTTATGTGCTGATTGCATATGACCGCTGGAGCGTGGAAACCAGCATCTGGATCAGCGCCGCGCTGCTGTTGGTGGGCTTTGTTGCGTTTTACCTGCTGCTGAACCTGGCGCTGGGCATCAGTCGTTCACCCCGGGTGGTGCGCCAATGGTTGCGCGACTCGCGCCTGCGGCGCAGCAACCGGTATATCGCGCAGGGGATGCGGCAGTTTGCCGAGGGCTACTGGAAGCAGGCCCGCAAATCGCTGGTGCGTAGCGCCGAAGATTCTGAAATGCCGATGATCAACTACCTGGTGGCGGCCTGGGCCGCCGATCGCCAGGGTGATGAAGTTGCGCGCGCCCGGCTGCTGGATGCCGCGGCCGGCTGTGAACCGGAAGCAGCCCTCGCAGTGGGCATCACCGAAACCCAGATACTGATCGAGCGACGCCAGTGGATGGCGGCAGAGTCCCGGTTGCACGAACTGCGCGGCCAGTATCCCGATCACCCCTGGCTGATGCGGCTCAGCGCCACGGTGTACGAGGCCGCGGGAAACTGGAGCGCGCTGGGCGCCATGTTGCCGGAATTGCGCAGCGGGCAGGTACTGAATCGCGATCTGTTCGACCAGCTGGAATTGCGCGTGTACCTGGCACTGCTGCGTCCACCCGAGGTGCCGGTCAATCGCGAGCCGTCTGAACAACTGCGTGATCTGAATGAACAATGGAGCCGCCTGTCGTCGGCGCGGCAGAATCATGCCGACCTGGTGCTCGCGTATGCCGAGCACCTGCTGGCCCTGGGCGCTCACGCGCGTGCTGAAGTGGTGTTGCGCAATGCGCTCAAGCGCCGCTGGCACAATGAACTGGTGCGGGTCTATGGCCTCGTGGCGGGCGACAATCCTGCCAAGCAGTTACAGAATGCCGAGGTCTGGCTGCGCGATCACCCGAATAACGCATTCCTGTTGCTGGCCCTGGGACGTATCAGTCTGCGCAATGAACTCTGGGGCAAGGCGCGCAATTACCTGGAAGCCAGCCTCGGGTTGATTCGCAGTCCGGACGCATTCTTCGAACTGGGACGGCTGCTGGAGCACCTGGGCGAAAATGCCGAAGCAGAAGTATGTTTTCGTCGTGGCCTGGAAAAGCACGCCAGCAGCCTGCTGGATATTGAATACCCCACGGCTGCCTAGCGCGCTCAGAATTCGGCGTTGCGGCGTACGTAGTTCTTCAGGTAACTGGCGCGGTAATCGCTGACGCCCCAGGCTTGCAGATAGCCTTCCACGAATCGTTCACGGCCATACGCGGTAAAGTATTCGCGATCATCGCGCTTGTTCAGCAGGTGCAGGATGTTGCGGGCGCGACGCCAGGTGTTCATGGGGCCGCTCTTGATGTCCAGATCACTGATGTCGATCAGGGCGAATTCGTTTTCCGGTGTGACCAGGATGTTGGCCAGGTGGATGGCGCGGAACATGATGCCCTTGCTGTGCAGGGCCTCCAGGTAGGCCGGCAGCCGATCCAGTATGCTCAGGTCTCCTGCGCTGACCAGGTCACGCACTTCCTCGCCGATCACACCCTGGTAGCGAATCACATCCACGCCCAGCTTCCGGCAGCGATACATGCGGTCGCACATGGGAGCCTTGATGCCATACTCGCGCAGGGCAATTGAGTTTTTCACGAACTGCAGGGCCTGCGGGCGAAATCGCGATGTCGATATCAGCTTGCGCTGACGAAAAAACTTGATGAAATCGCCATCCGGGGCCGCCAGCACCTTGGGCTCTTCGCGTTGTCCGCCAATTACTTCCCCGATCTCGTACATGGCCAGCAGGCGCCGCTCGCTGATCGTTTTCACCAGTTTGCGGTGGTAGGGGCGTGGCTCGCCGGGGGGGCGGGTCTTGAAGCGCCGATGCAGCCACATGTACTGGTCCGGCTGGCGCCGGATCGCCGATTCCAGCCATTCATTGACACGGGTGGCGTTGACCACCGGGTCGGCTGCGGGGAAATCTGCCAGCGGCGGTTCGATCAGCAGGTGGTAACCGCGATTGTCCGGGGTGCGATAGTGACTGAAGGGCACCACGGTGGCGCCGCTCATTTCGGCGAAACGGCCGGTCGCAGTGATGCTGGCCGCCGGTATGCCAAAAAATGGCGCGAACACGGAATGCTTGGCGCCGTAGTCCTGATCGGGCGCGTACCAGACCACGCGATTCTTCTTCAGGCTGCGCAGCATGCCGCGCACCTCGTTGCGATCAAAAGCCGTCCCGTAGAGTCGTTGGCGTCCGCGCAGCATGTAATGATGAAAGACCGGGTTCGGATGGGGTCGGTAGGTGACGTCGATGTCCTGAAAGAGAGACAACAGCGCTCCGCCGAGATCCAGCGTGGTGAAATGCCCGCCCAGCAGGATCACGCCCTTGCCGCGCTCCAGCGCCGCCTGCAGGTGCTCCTGGCCTTCAATCTGCACGCGCGGACGCAACAGCGCCGGGTCGCGGAACCAGGCGAAGGCCGTCTCCACCAATCCCATGGCGTTGCTGACGAAGGTCTTGCGGACCAGTCGCCGCTGCGCGCCGTCCTCAAGTTCCGGGAAGCACAGGCGCAGGTTGACCTCGGTGATGTGGCGGCGATCGCGTCCCAGCAGGTACATGGACCAGCCCAGAATGCGGCCCAGGCCCATGCGTACCGGGTGCGGACATTGCGCGGATACCCAGAGGAAGCCGATCCCCAGCCAGGCCGGCCAGTAGCGTGGCTGGCGCAACTGCGGTTCCGGTTCGCTTTGCCTGCTCAAACTGTACTCCTTCCTGGTTGCTGGCCGGATACACCGGCGGGGTGACACACTCGCGTCCGGCCACTGATTGCACTATGTTGTCAGCAGGCTCGTTCGTCGGGCCGACCGGAACATAATAGGTTACAGCGTTCATAACCGGGGATCTTTGCAAGCCATGAAACTTGTGATGCCGAAGTTCGATCAGGCACATGTGCTGGTAGCTGGCGATATCATGCTGGATCGCTACTGGCATGGCGATACCTCGCGTATCTCGCCGGAAGCGCCCGTGCCCGTGGTGCGGGTGGGTCACGTGGAAGACCGTGCCGGTGGCGCGGGGAACGTGGCACTGAACATCGCTTCCCTGGGAGCGGCAGTTACGTTGGTGGCGGCGACCGGGCAGGATGAAGCCAGCGGTGTGCTGGAAACCCGCCTGGCGGCGGCCGGTATCTATTGCCGTTTTCAGCATGTACGGGACTTGCCCACGATAACCAAGCTACGCGTGATCAGCCGGCATCAGCAGTTGATCCGGCTCGATTTCGAGGAAGGCTTCGAGCATGCCGATGTAACCGGCTTTACCAGTAAGTTTGCCGAACGCCTGGACCAGGCGCAGGTGGTCATTCTTTCTGATTACGGCAAGGGCGCCCTGCGCAACCACCGCGAACTGATTCAACTGGCCCGCGCGGCCGGCAAGATGGTGCTCGTGGACCCCAAGGGTACCGATTTTTCCATCTACCAGGGCGCGACCCTGATGACGCCTAATTTGCAGGAATTCGAGGCCGTGGTTGGCCACTGTGAAGACGAACAGCAGATTGTCGAGAAGGGACAGAAACTGCGTATTGAACTGCAGATGGACGCCCTGCTGATCACCCGCGGTGAGCACGGTATGACACTGTTGCGCGCGGAGGAGCCGGAAATGCATTTGCCCGCCCGCGCCCGCGAGGTGTTTGATGTGACGGGTGCCGGCGATACGGTCATTGGTGTGCTGGCGGCAGCACTTGCCGCCGGACAGGACATGCCACAGGCGATGGCGCTGGCCAACCTGGCAGCCGGCATCGTGGTCGGTCAACTGGGTACGGCGGCCATTTCCGCGCCGGAACTGCGCCGCGCCATTGGCCGCGAACAGGGTTCGGAACGCGGCGTGATGACCGAATCACAGCTTGCCATTGCCATGCAGGATGCCCGCGCGCACGGCGAGCGTATCGTCTTTACCAATGGTTGCTTCGACATCATTCATGCCGGCCACGTGGGGTACCTGGAACAGGCCCGCGAGCGGGGCGACCGCCTGGTTGTCGCGGTCAACAGCGATGAATCGGTGACCCGCCTGAAGGGGCCGGGGCGGCCGATCAACTCGGTGGACCGGCGCATGGCCGTGCTGGCCGGGCTCGAG
>JBFJWR010000199.1:0-5598 GCA_041623535.1 Pseudomonadales bacterium | reverse complement strand
GGGGAGGGGCAAAGTCTCGTCATCCTGAGCGAGCGCAGCGAGTCGAAGGACCCCGAGCGCTGAACGACAAACCAGTTTGGGGTATCCCGCCGAGATCCTTCGACTGCGTGCTTGCGCACTCCGCTCAGGACGACGGGGTACAGTGCAATCGCATGCCGCTCAGGACGACGGGAAACGGCTCTACCCCATAAACGGGCGAGGGATCAGTCCAGCGGTCGTGCAAGCACCTCGTCCGCGGCGCGTTTCCCGCCGCGTACGGCACCTTCGAAGTAACCGGTCCAGTGGGTGCTGGTTTCGGTGCCTGCCCAATGAATCCGGTCATGGGGCTCGCGCAAACGATGACCGACCGAAGTCCAGTGTCCGGCCTGCGCGACACCCGCGTAACAACCGCGCGCCCATTCATCGTGTCGCCAGGTGTGATCGTAATAGGCGACGGGACGGCGTGCATCTTCACCGAAGAATGAAACCAGCGCATGCAGAAACTTCTCGCGGCGCTTCTCTGGCGCGTTTTCGCTTTCGCGGATTCCGTCGCGCCCCTCAATGAACCCCATCAGGATTCCGCGCTGTTCATTGGGTGGGGTGACGTCAAAGCAGACGTGAATCGGTGACACATCGCTGACTGCGGAACCCGACCAGCCGCGATCGCGCCAGAACGGCTTGTCATACACTGCGAAGCACTTGATCGCGCAGCCTGGCTCCAGGTTGCGCAGGCACGTCTGTTTTTCACCGGACAGGGGCGGGTCGTAATCGATCTCTGCAGCCAGCGCCGGTGGCGCAGCGCAGATCACACGTTGCGCGGAGAACCGGCCCGACGTGGTATGTACATGCACCTCACCTGTCTGCTGTTCAATGCGCAGGACCGGTTGATTCAGTTCGCAGACCACACCTCGTCCCTGCAGTTCTTCCAGGTAGGACTCGGCGAGCGGCTGTACGCCGCGCTCAAGACGATCCTGCTGCGCACCACCTGCAGATTCCGTCAGCGAGAAAAATCCGTTGCCGCTGCGCATATAAAACAGCGCATGCAGCAGGCTGATGTCGTCCGGATGCGCAGCGAAGATACTTTCGATGGCGATGAGGAACGTACTGTAGGCATCGGGGTGCCCCAGGTGCCTGCGCATCCAGTCACCGACCGTCATGGCATCCAGCGCCTCCGCACCGCCGGTTTTCCAGGGTGTGTCGAGCGGAACTTTCCAGGATTCCCAGTACCAGCGAGCTATTGCCGTAAGGAGGTTCCATTGTGCTGAGACGGGCAGGCTGTACGGAACAGGCCCCCGGTACTTTCCCTTGCGACCGGAGAAAATCGTGCGCACGTTGCCTTTTACGTGCATCGGCCAGGTGGCGTGGCCAAGACGTTCCGCAAGCGCATACATCTCGGTCTGCCCGGGTCCAAGCCACTGCCCGCCGTAATCCAGCCAGATGCCATCCCCCACCTGTTCGGTTCTTGCCCGACCACCCACGCGGTCGCGTGCTTCCAGGATCGTCACCGGTCTGCCCGCAGCTGAGAGGATGTCTGCCGCGGCCAGTCCGGAGAAACCTGCTCCGATAACGATGATGTTTTCCATGCGTAATGCCCCCGGGAAGAGTTATGCCTGATATACGGCGACGCCGCCAATCCACGTACTGTCCACCTTCGTCGAATGGACAAACGGGTCGCCAGAGAGCACGACGAAATCAGCTGGCGCGTTTGCAACGATTCCGTGCCTGGGGATGCCGGTGATCCCCTTCGCGCCGGCTATGGTGTAGGCATAGACGGCCTCCTCCCTGCTGACACTCTCCTGCTCGAGATAGGTTCTGCCACCGGGCAGATTCCTCTCGACTGCACAGCGCATATTATGCAATGGATCCAGCGGTCCGCAGGGATAGTCGGAACTCATGATCAGGTCCACGCCCGCATCCAGCATGGAGCGGAAGGGTAGTCCACGATACCTGCCAGTTAAGTGCATTCGCTCAAACTGGTCGCCAAAGTGAGGGAGGAAACCGGGTTGTGCTGAAACCTGGATCCCGAGTCGCGCCATTTTCTCAATGTTCTGATCATCGACTACAGTCGCATGCTCAACGCACACCTTGGTTGTGATGCCAGATTCGAGGATGCAATCACAGGTCATGTCCACTGCATGATTGCCGAGTGCATGGATTTTCAAGCGGTCATGGCTTTCGTCCAGGTTTCTCAGGCGGCTTGTGAGTTCGCCGGGCTCAAAAAGAGCCCCCTTCTGATAGAAGTTGCCGTTTTTGTAGAACGTCTCATGACTGATGGCCTGCCGGAGCGGGCTGAAATCAAACCGGGTGACCGCGCTCGTGAGCATGCCGAGAGTCATTTTCACGGCTTCCCTGGCTTCAATGCACATGGCGCAGCGGTGGGCGCCGTCGGTGAAAACCTTGGCACTGCTCGGCCCATCACCGAAATGTTGCAGGGGTTGTCCTTCGCCCGCTGTACTGAGCGGCCCCATGTTGCCCACTTCGGACCAGCTGATGCGCAACGGTGTCTGTTGGTTGAGGCCCTGCATGGCCAGGCTCATCTGGAAAGTAACGCAGGGATCATGGGCATCCGTGATCCCATACGCGAGGTGACGGTTCGCCTCGGCGAGCAGAACCTCGGCAAACTGCTGTTCGCCCAAGGAAGCGATCACGGAGTTCAACACCTGTTCAAGACACAGTGAGAATACCTCCTCCCATACGACGCCATTCATTTCACCTCTATGCGTGTCCACAAACGCGGTGTGGGAATACTTGCTGACGTTGCAGGCGCGGAGTCCGCTTTCCGAGAGGATGGCCCTGTGCAATGACTCGCAGATGAGAATCACCTGTCTTCCTCCCGATGCCTCTTCAAGTTCGGCAGCGGTCGGCGGTTTGGGGTTGTCCCAGGCATTCCAGTCCACATAGAACATGACCAGCCAGTCCGAGCGGTCGGATTTTGCTGCTGCTGTGATCGCCTCCAGCGCGTCTTCTTTGGATTTGAGGTGGGCGCCGCTTCTGCAGATGCTGGCAATGGAGCCGGCAGAAAGATGGCTATGGCAATCGACAAAGCTCGGCAGGATTGTTTTGGCCAGGCCATTGATCTGCTGCCGGGCTGCCGGTGGTTCTTCGTCGATTCTTCCCAGTGAATGGATGTGGCCGGCGTGCACTGCGACCCAGGCATAGTCGGGTGCAGGCCTGTTTCCTCCCCAGACTGTGACATTGGAAATCACCAGGTCGCACTGGCTGTCCGACTGGGTAGAATCTTTCATTGGCTGGGGTTTCCTCTGAGGTAGGGACGCATGGATCCTGCCTACTTCTATCTTCCAAGCCATAATGTGGATCTGTGCGGCGGTGAGAAGGGAAAAAACAAGAATGAATCTAAGAACGGTACATCAAAGAAGTCGGATGCGCAGTGCTCAGTTCCGGCCATGAAATGTTGAATTGGAGGTAAGCGGAATGCAAGTCGGCACTATCAAAGAGATCTGGCGCTATCCGGTGAAATCCATGTTCGGTGAAAAAGTACCGGCTGCACAGATGGAAGCGCGCGGCTTCGCCGATGACCGTACCTGGGCAGTACGTGAAGAGGATACCGGAGAGTTCGTTGGTGGAAGAAAAATTCCCAAACTGATGATGCTCAAGGCGCGCTACCTGGAAGAGCCGCAAGGCGGATTCGGCCCGGCAGCAAATTCAAAGGTGGAACTGGAGTTTCCGGATGGCCGCCTGGTGATCTCGGACGACCCGTATGCCTCTGCAATTCTGTCCATGTTCGTTGGTAAGCGGGTCAGCCTGCAACAGCGACCCGCCAGCCGGGATCGGGCGCCCCATCAGCTGGCCAGGCCCATGTCTCCGACAGAGATTCGCTACGCGCTTGGCATGAAGCCCGACGACCCCGATCCGGATTTTTCCTCCTGGTCCCTCGGGGTTCTGACCACACTATCGCGTTACACCACGCCCCCAGGCGCGTTGTACGACGTTTACCCGCTGCATTTTCTGACCACTGCCGCCCTGGAAGCCATGCGCGGACATTACCCGGAAGGCGACTTCCGCGTGGAGCGATATCGTCCCAATTTTCTGATTGAAACCGATCCTGAACTGGCTGGCATCATTGAAAACGACTGGCGGGGTCTGGACATGCGGATTGGCGATGCACTGATACGCTGCAACGGTCCAACCATCCGCTGTTCCATGCCGGGCGCTGCGCAACCCGGAATGGAGAAAGACCTGAACATCCCGCTGTCGTTGATGAAATTTGCCAATCAGCACCTGGGTGCTTATGCCACCCCGCGAAATACCGCACAGATTCGGGTGGGTGATGTGGTGGAGGTCGTGCCCCGATCGAACGGTAAGGTTTACTTCTGGTTTGACACTGTGGGACGCAGGTTCAAATCCAATCTCATACGCGTTTCCAACCATATTGCCGAATGGCAGTATCACCGGGCGGAAAGCCCGGTCCAGCAGGCCAAGGCGCTCTTTCCGAGGGGCTTTCGTCCGTTCACCCTGGTCGAACGGCAGCAGGAGTCGAACGACATCACTTCCTTTTGGTTTGCTGATCCTGGCCGCAGCGAATTGCCGCGTTATGTGCCGGGGCAACACCTGGTTCTTGCCATTCCGCAGGAGGAAGGACGCTTGATTTATCGGCCTTACTCGCTCTCCTGTGGTGGTGCCGAGAGCGGCCGTTACCGGGTCTCGGTGAAGCGGGAAACGGCAGAGGTCGACGGCCAGACCTATACCGGCAGGGGATCAGGCTGGTTACACGAACATATTGCAGTCGGCGACACCATCGCGATCAAAGATCCAAACGGCCAGTTCGCAGCTGTTCCTACAGACAACTCTTCATTGCTGATGATCAGTGCGGGTATCGGCATCACGCCTTTTCTTGCGATCCTGCATGCAATCGCTGCTGACAACCCGGGTCGCAGCGTGAAGCTGTTTCATGGTATTCGCACGGTGGAGGATTTTGCGTTTCATCGGGAGTTGGGGGCGTTGCAACAGCAACTGGGCAACCTGGAAATGCAGGTTTTCGTGAGTCAGCCTGGCGATGAACCACTCGTTTCGCCGATGCAGGCGGGTCGAATGAGTATTGATCAGATGCTGGGTGCGCAAAAACTTTCGGTGGATGCGGCGATCATGATCTGTGGCAAGCCCGCGTTCGTTAAGGCGATGCATCAGGGACTCCTTGAGGCTGGTATGGATGAGTCGCGGGTTCATTTCGAAAGTTTTGGCGCCAGCCAGTTGGTGGATCACAGCGACCAACGCCGCTACGAGATTCGCTTCATGGATAGCCAGCGAAACGTTACCTGGGATCCCGGGCAGGAGAGCCTGCTGACCTTCACGGAAGAGCAGGGGATCGAAGTCGCGTCCGGCTGCCGTTACGGTGCGTGCCAGGCGTGCGAGGCGACGTTGGTGTCCGGCGAAGTGGTCTACCCACCGGAGGTGCAGCCGCCGGCGGGAAAGAACAAGGTATTGCTTTGTTCGGCACGTCCAAAATCCGACATTGAGCTCGCGCTGTGAGTCCGGGTGCAATGGGAGATGAAGCGGATTTCTGCGAGTCGAAGGACGACGAGGGGGGCGACGTCTCGTCGTCCTGAGCGAGCGCAGCGAGTCGAAGGATCCCGAACGCTGAACGACAAACCAGTTCGGGGT
>JBFJWR010000198.1:0-5657 GCA_041623535.1 Pseudomonadales bacterium | reverse complement strand
GAAAGAAAGCTGCGCAGCGTCGAGCAACTGCCTGGTGCAGCCTCAGTAAGCACACTGGAACTGGATGACTTTGGGCTGACGACCGAGGATGAGTCGGAAGTGGAACTGGATGTGGAAGAAGTGCCTGGCGAATGAACACGCGCGCTGGCGAGGCAGCCAGCGGTGCATGCCGGTGAGATCTTTTTCTTCGTTATGGGGGGCAGCGACTCTCGATAGCAACAGTCAAATCTATGCAGCGTGCGGCCTCACATCCTTGCTGATCTTCTTACCGTGCTCATGTTCTGCCAGCGCAAGATCGTAATTACTTTGCAGGTTCATCCAGAACGCGGCGCTGGTGCCAAAATACAATCCCAGCCGCAAGGCGGTATCAGCGGTAATCGCCCGCTGCTCCTTTACAATCTCATTGATACGCCGTGGTGAAACGGCAATGTCCTTGGCCAGGCGGTACTGACTGATTTCGTACTCATCCAGAAACTCTGCCAGGTGACTTCCCGGGTGAATTGGAACTGTCATGATTTTCTCCTAATGGTAATCCGTGAATTCGACGTTCTGCGCATTACCGGATATCCAATCAAAACATATGCGCCATTGCCTGTTTACCCGGACGCTCCACTGCCCCTTACGATCCCCCGAGAGTTTCTCCAGCATGTGGGATGGTGGAACGCGCAGGTCATCCACCGCTACCGCAGCGTTGATCCGATCCAACCTCATTCGGGCGCGCTTCATAACATCCAGCGGGATGCCCTTTGTACGCTTGCCCCTATGGAGGCTTTCGGTTCGCTTATCGCGATAGCTCACGATCATTGGAAAATATTAACGCACATCGTTAATAACGTCCAGCGTTATGGGCTTCCAGTCCCTGCCGGATCGCATCATCTTTCATGAGAAACTGCTTGATATTCGCCTGATTCAGGCCAACCCGGCGTTACGGGACCGATTGCGCAAGTCCGCGGACGAGAACGTGTGGGTACTGGGAAACGGGAGCACGACCGCCCGGGTTGCCCCGATTCTTCACGAGCAACGGATCCATGATCGCCCGAACACCCTGCCTGTCACTCCTGCGAGGCCAGGTATTCCTCGTAGTTCCCGTGGAAATCTTCATAACCATCGGATTTCAATTCGACAATCCGCGTGGCCAGGCTGGATACGAATTCCCGGTCATGGCTGACGAAC
The DNA here is from genome assembly GCA_041623535.1 of Pseudomonadales bacterium. Taxonomy (GTDB): domain Bacteria; phylum Pseudomonadota; class Gammaproteobacteria; order Pseudomonadales; family JBFGWM01; genus JBFJWR01. The sequence goes on along the minus strand of JBFJWR010000198.1, from coordinate 4,484 downwards.
ACCAGGGTGCCCTTGTACTGCTCCAGCGCCATGTTGATGGATTCGATGGATTCCATATCCATGTGGTTGGTCGGTTCGTCCAGCACCAGGACGTTGGGCCGTTGCATCATTAACTTGCCAAACAGCATGCGGCCCTGCTCGCCGCCGGACAGCACCTTGACCGATTTGAACGCATCGTCAGCCGAGAACAGCAGGCGGCCCAGTATGGCGCGCACGGCCAGATCGTCATCACCGGGTTGACGCCAAAGGCTCATCCAGTCGAATACGCTGATGTCATTCCTGAATTCGAATGCATGGTCCTGCGCGTAGTAACCGATATCGGCGTTTTCAGACCAGTGGAACTTTCCGCTGTCAGGTTCGTAACCAACATCACCCAACAGCATGCGCAGAAACGTGGTCTTGCCAATGCCGTTCTGTCCGATGACAGCGATGCGCTCGCCCACCTCGGCCAACAATGAAATATCCCTGAGGATGCTCACCTCGTCAAAACTCTTGCTGACATTCTCGATGACCAGCGCATTCCGGTAGAGCTTCTTTCCCTGCTCGAAGCGTATGAACGGATTGCTCCGGCTGGATACCTTCACCTCGGAAAGCTGAATCTTGTCAATTTGCCTGGCACGCGAGGTCGCCTGCTTGGCCTTGGAGGCATTGGCCGAGAATCGCGCCACGAAAGCCTGCAGTTCGCCGATCTGCGCTTTTTTCTTGGCATTGTCAGCCAGCAGTTGTGCACGGGCCTGGGTGGAAGCCAGCATGTACTGGTCGTAGTTGCCGGGATGGACTCGCAGCTCCCCGTAATCCAGATCAGCCATGTGGGTGCACACGCTGTTCAGGAAATGCCGGTCATGCGAAATGATGATCATGGTGGAATTGCGCTGGTTTAAGGTTTCCTCCAGCCACTGGATCGTATGGATATCCAGGTTGTTGGTGGGCTCGTCCAGTAGCAGGATTTCCGGATCGGCAAACAAGGCCTGGGCCAGCAGCACGCGAAGTTTCCAGCCCGGCGCTATCTCACTCATCAGGCCGAAATGCTGATCGACCGGAATTCCAACACCCGTCAGCAATTCGCCAGCCCGACTTTCCGCGCTGTATCCATCCATCTCCGCGTATTCAGCTTCCAGTTCGCCCACTTTCATGCCGTCGGCCTCAGTCATCTCCGGCAGGGCATAGATCCGGTCACGCTCCTCTTTGACCGCCCATAACTCGGCATGCCCCATGATCACGGTATCGATCACGCTGAAATCTTCGAACCCGAATTGATCCTGGCGCAGCTTTCCCAGCCGTTGACCGGACTCGACACTGATATTGCCGGCGGACGGCTCCAGGTCACCACCCAGTATTTTTATCAGGGTGGATTTGCCACTGCCGTTAGCGCCAATCAGACCATACCGATTACCACCACCGAACTTGTGCGAGATGTTTTCGAACAGGGGCCGGGCGCCGAATTGCTGGGTGATGTTGTTGGCTGTTAACACGTTATATCCTCAAAGATTCATGGTTTCACGGTGCCACGGCAGCGGTGGCGTGCCGGAAAACAGGTGCGCAGACCAATTTTCTCGCCAATAACGAAAAAGCCCCGGCAAATACCGAGGCTCCTTCGATCTTTTTAAATGGTGGGCCGTCCGCGACTCGAACGCGGGACCAATTGGTTAAAAGCCAACTGCTCTACCAACTGAGCTAACGGCCCGAAGGGCGCAGAGTTTAAGGATACTGGGCCGAATTCTCAAGTTTAAAGTGCGACGGCCTGATAGCGCGTGGGATCCGGGAGGCCGGCAGCGGCAAAACCGTCACGGCGTAGCTGGCAGCTGTGGCAGCGTCCGCAGGCGCGGCCATCGGTGTCCGGCTGGTAGCAGGAGACAGTTTGCGCATAATCGACGCCTAATTTCGTGCCCCGGGCGACGATATCGGCCTTGGTCAGTTCGATCAGCGGAGCATGTACCTGGAATGGGCGCCCCTCCACCCCGGCGCGGGTGCCAAGGTTGGCCAGTTGTTCGAACGCCCGGATAAACGGCGGCCGACAATCCGGATAACCGCTGTAGTCGACGGCATTGACGCCTATGAACAGGTGACGGGCATCCAGAGATTCCGCCCACGCAAGGGCAACGGACAGGAACACGGTGTTCCGCGCCGGTACATAAGTGACCGGGATGTCATCGCCGGGCTCGGTCTCGGGTACGTCGATCGCAGCATCCGTCAGCGCCGACCCGCCGAACACGGTCAGATCCAGTGGAAACACCCGGTGAACGCGCGCGCCCAGGCTGGCAGCGACCCGCCCTGCTGCTTCCAGTTCACAACGGTGACGCTGGCCATAGTCGAAACTCAGGGCGTGACAGGCGTACCCTGCCTGCACAGCCTCGGCCAGCACCGTTGCAGAGTCCAGGCCACCGGAAAGCAGCACCACGGCAGAATCAGGCATAGTTTCCTCAGCGCCCCTGCGCATCGCCCCACAGGTACTTGTGCAGTTGAATCTGCAGGCGCGCCGGAACGCGCTCCGCCAGCATCCAGTCGGCAAGCTGCCCTGCCGGCAAGTCATCATGGGACGGCGAAAACCACACATGCCCGACCCTGGCATCCAGCTGATGTTCACGCACAAAGTTTGCGGACCACTCAAAATCGTCGCGATTCACGATCACGAACTTCACCTGGTCATGCGGACGCAGATCGGCAACATTCTCGGCCAGGTTCCTGCCGGACTCGCCGGAGGCCGGGGTCTTGATATCCAGCACCCGGCTGACGCGAGGGTCTACTGCGGTGATTGGCAGTGCACCGCCGGTTTCCAGCGACACCTGGTGTCCGGCATCGCACAGCGCGGTCAGCAGGGGCAGGCAATTGGGTTGGGCCAGGGGTTCACCGCCGGTCACGGTGACCGGCCCGGTGGCGTAATCAACAACCGTACCGCAGATGTCTGCCAGCGTTTTTAGCTCTCCGCCCTCGAACGCGTAGGCGGTATCACAGTACGTGCAACGCATGGGGCAGCCGGTCAGGCGCACGAAAACCGTGGCAGAACCACTGGTGGCTGCCTCTCCCTGTAATGAGCGAAAGATCTCGGTGATCCGCAGCGTAGCCTGCAGGGGTTCGATCAACGCGTAAGAAGCCGCCGAAGTCAGTTGCCGCCCTCTTCCCCGGTGTTACCGGAGTCTGTCTTCTCGGCAGGCCGCATGAAGCGCATGTAATTGGATGCCAGGCTGGCGGCAGAAGTACCCTCGTACTGGGCAATCACCCGCTCGAAATAGCTGCGTGCCTGCACCGGGTCGCCCAACTGGTCATGTACAACGGCCAGTTTGTAGGTGGCGTCTGCTTCCTTCGGGTGCAGGGGAAAATTACTCAGCAGGTGATTGAAGGCAGCTTTCGCAGCCTGTGCATCCGGGATGACCATGTACACCTCGCCGAGCCAGTACCACGCATGACCTTCGTATTCACCACCCGGAAACTTGCTGATAAAAGATTGCAGGGTTGCTGCTGCGACGGAGAATTCCCGACGCTTGATCAGTTCCCGCGACAACTCGTAGGCTTCCTTCTCGTTATCGGGCAGGGGCACAGCCTGTGCCTGCACGATTGTGCTTGGCGGAGGCGTCGCCACGTCGGTGGCTGCACTGTCACCGGATGCCGCTGCAACTGCTGCCGGAGCCACGTCCGGAATGACCGCCGGTGCTTCCGTCACGGCCGCAGCAGCAGGTGGCTGCGCCAGTTTGTCCAGCGCATCCAGCACCTTGGGATCATTCAACAATTCGGGATTCTCAAGGAACATCTGCGGATCGATCGCCGGGGCGGCCTGCACGGCCGGCCGGGAACCAAGTTCCCCGATGTTCTTCTCCATGCCCGTCATACGCTCGTCCAGACCCCGATAGCGCGCATCGCCTTCCTGGCGCATCCGCGTAATATCATTTGCGTACTGCTCGAGCTGCCCACGCAGGTTTTGCACTTCCTGTTGCAACAGGTCGAGCTGGTAGAGTAATTCAGCCTGCGGGTTCACCCGGCTGGCTGGTCCATAGTAAGGGGTGCTCTGGGCCGGCGGCACATTACCGCGCGGCAGTTCCTGAGCCGCCCCTCCCATGGGGAGGGAATCCACAACCGGAGCGCGCTCCGCTGCAGCCAGACTGGCCAGGCAGAGTGCGACTGCACCAGCACTGGCACGCATCATGTGGTTACTTCCCTTCCGCATTCTTCAGTCCCGTCCCGCCTACTGGTACTTGAGTTCAACCCGACGGTTACGGCTCCAGGCCTGCTCGTTGCTACCCCGATCCAGCGGCTTTTCTTCACCGTAGCTGACGGTATCCAGTTGTTCGGCAGAAACACCGTTGGCCAGCAGGAAGTTGCGGACCGTGATGGCACGCTTCTCGCCCAGTGCCATGTTGTACTCACGGGTGCCGCGCTCATCGGCATGTCCGGCCAACAGCACCGTCTTGTGGTTGTTCCGATGCAGGTAGTTCGCGTGACTGATCAGCAGCGACCGGGACTCGGCGCGCAGCGAAGTGTCATCGAAATCG
>JBFJWR010000197.1:0-5666 GCA_041623535.1 Pseudomonadales bacterium | reverse complement strand
GTCACGGTGTGGCCGGCTTCTTCCAGCAGGCGCACCAGTGCGCTGCGCGCAATCGGCGATTCATCAACAACCAGGATCGTCATCAGCGATGTGATCCGGTTGCCTGGGCGAATACGAGGGGGAATTTGTCTGGCCAGTCGAGCCTGGATTTCGTACGTCGTGTCGGGAAAATCACACGCGTCACATTCATTGTGCTGTTCGCTGTTGCTCACGCCAATCTAACGTAACTTGAACGCAGGAACCAGTACCCCGGGGATCAGGAACTGCGCGAATTCAGGAGCAGGTCAGTTCGATGCTGGTTTCACGCGGCAGCAGATGTCGCTGCCAGTTGCCCGCAGCAATCGCCAGCAGCCCGGCCGGGTCATTGGGCCGGCCGCCCTGCGGGACGGGTTGCCCCAGCAGTTCGAGCGCGCGCGCCAGGTTTTCGACGGGTCGCTGCAGCGAAATGGGTGGTGCGCCGTGCTGCTTGCTGAGTTTCTGTCCATTACGGGTCAGCACCGGCAGGTGCAGATATTCGGGGGTCGGGTAACCGAGCGCCTGTTGCAGCAGGATATGCAGGGGCGTCGAGTCCAGCAGGTCGGCACCGCGAACAATGCTGTTCACCTGTTGCAGGGCATCATCCACGACGACCGCCAGGTGATAGGCATGCAGCCCGTCGCGGCGTTTGACGATGAAATCGGACAGTGATCCGGGTGCATATTCCTGCCGGCCCTGCACCTGATCTGTGAATGTGAAGGCCCGGTCGACGTCCAGGCGGAAGCGGACGGCGTGTCCCTGCTCCGGTGGGTCACGGCGGGTTCGGCAGGTGCCGGGGTACCCGCCTTCGAGGGCGGCGAGCGATTTGCGGGTGCAGGTGCAGTAAAAGAGTTTTCCCGCCATCTGCAGGGATTCGAGTGCCGCGTCGTACAGATGAAGGCGTTGCGACTGGCTGACTCTTGGTTCAGTCGTTTGCAGGCCATGCACATCGAGGGCGGTAAGAATGTTTTGCAGAGAGCCCGCCACGATGCGTGGCGGGTCCAGGTTCTCCACCCGGACTACCCATTCGCCGCCCTGGCTGGTGCTGTCCAGGTAGCTGGCTACCGCCGTGTAGAGGGAGCCGAAGTGCATGTCGCCGGTAGGAGACGGGGCAAACCGGCCGCGCTTGCGCTGGCTGGTTTGCCCCTGGTTCGGATGATCCATGAGGCAGGCCCGGTACGCCCCGGGTGATGTGTCCGGCTTACCGGTTCATCTGTTTTTCTTTGATCTCGGCCAGGGTTTTGCAGTCAATGCATAGTGTTGCAGTGGGCCTGGCTTCCAGTCTGCGCACGCCGATATCCACGCCGCAGGATTCACAGTAGCCGTAATCTTCGCGATCGATCAGGTCCAGCGTGTCGTCAATCTTGCGGATCAGTTTTCGTTCCCGGTCGCGGGTGCGCAGTTCCAGGCTGAATTCTTCTTCCTGCGTCGCACGGTCGCTGGGATCGGCAAAGTTGGCGGCTTCTTCCTTCATGTGCAGCATGGTGCGATCGACTTCCTGCATCAATTCGTGCTTCCACTTAAGCAGAATCTGCTGGAAGTGCTCGAGTTGGTCGCGCGACATGTACTCTTCGTCGTTCTTGGACCGGTATGGCTGAATCTCGGACATCTGCGGCCCGGAAAGGATGCTGGCCGAGGCACGCCGGGGATTCGGTTTGGCAACGCTGCTCTTGCGGGCGCGTGGTGCCGCCTTGGCCGCAGCGGGCGTGGCGGCGGGCTTCGCGGTGGCGGTTTTCCTGGTCGCGCTGGCCTTTGTCGTTGTTTTTGTGCCTTTCGCGGGAGCTTTATTCACCGGTTTTACTGCAGCCTTTTTGGTTGTGGCGGCGGTCTTGGCCGCCGTTTTCTTCGGGGCAGCTTTCTTGGCTGCCGTCTTGGGCGGGGCCTTTACAGCCTTGGTCGTCCTGCCAGCAGGCTTAGCGGTCTTGCTGGCGGTAGTTGCGCGCTTCGCTGTTGCAGCCTTGGCCGTCGTTTTCTTCGGCGCAGCCTTCTTGGCTGCCGGCTTGGTCGCTGTCTTGGCTGCCGGCTTGGCCGTGGTTTTGCGCGCAGCTGGTTTGGCAGCCCCGCTGGCTCGTCGAGTCGTGGTGGACGCGGTTTTCTTCACGGTCGGCTTGCTGGCGGCAGCGGTCTTTTTGGCCGCGCTAGCGGGCTTGGGTTTGCCGGAGACCTTCTGTACAGCCTTGGCCATGGCCGCCTTGACGGTCGCCGCAGCGCTCTTGCGTGCCGGTTTCTTGGTAGCAGTCGCCGTACGCGAGGCGGGCTTGCGCGCTGCAGCAGTCTTCTTGGTGCCGGTGCTTTTTGACGTACTGCTAGTACGGCTGCCGGTGCCGGATTTAGGTGCAGTCTTCTTGGCTTTTGCCATGCGCGAGCGCCTCCTGCTGGCGATAATGAAAAACGGCTCTCCGAGTGTAACGGTCCTGAATGGTCCCCGCAGACAGTCGGTTGGCCCGGGGCAGTGACGCCCTGCAAAACGGAGCGAAGCTATCAGAAATCGGGTAGGCAATCCAGAGTAGCTGCGCATCCGGGTCGCGGTCGGTAGCTTTTCAGTGCTTCCATGCCTGCTGTCAATTATAGTCTGCCGGGTTTCCTGTCATGAATCACTACGGGAGCAAGGTATTGAAACGCCAGCCTGAAAACGGGGATCCGCCGATCCGGCAACTGGCCGCGCGCATGGCGGAGGTGCGCCCGTTTCATGTCATGGCCCTGCTGGGGCGCGCCCGCGAACTGGAGGCCCAGGGCCGGGATATCGTGCACCTGGAGGTGGGTGAGCCGGATTTCATCACCCCGGAAGCAGTCTGCAACCGGGGGATACAGGCACTCACTGCCGGTCGGACCCATTACACGCCAGCCGCCGGGCTGCCGGAGTTGCGCCAGAAGATTTCCGCCTGGTACGGGCAGCGTTACGAGCTGTCGGTGCCGGCTGATCGAATAATGATCACTCCTGGGGCGTCCGGTGCGCTGTCGATCCTGGCTCCCTGTCTTTTCGGTCCCGGTGACGAGGTGCTGTTGCCGGATCCGGGGTATCCCTGTAACCGTAATTTTGTGCTGGCGACCGGCGCACAGCCGGTCATGGTGCCGGTCGGCAGCCAGGAGCGTTGGCAATTGACCCCGGAGCGGATCCGCAGCGCCTGGAATGAGCATACCCGCGCAGTGATCCTGGCTTCGCCATCCAACCCCACCGGCAGCGTGTTGAGCGCTGCAGAGATCACGGCGGTCGCTGATTGCGTGCGGCAACTGGGCGGCATACTGATCGTCGACGAAATCTACCAGGGTCTGCAGTACGAAGGGGACGCCTGCTCGGCACTGCAGTGCAGTGAAGATGTATTCGTGGTCAACAGTTTTTCCAAGTTCTTCGGTATGACCGGTTGGCGGGTTGGTTGGCTGGTGACCCCGGACTGGGCGCGCGAGCCCTTGGAGCGGCTGGCTCAGAACCTTTATCTTGCGGCGCCCACCGTGGCCCAGTATGCCGCGCTGGCAGCTTTCGAACCGGACGTTCAGGCGCAACTGGAATTGCGTCGCCAGGAATTCCAGGCGCGCCGCGACTTCCTGCTGGACGCGCTGTCCGGTACGCCCCTGGAGGCGGCCGGGATCCCGGCAGGTGCGTTTTACCTGTACATGCGCCTGGCCGGTGACCGCGGGGACGCAGTCGAACTCTGTAGCCATCTGCTGGAGGAGCACGGGGTGGCCATCACGCCGGGGGCCGATTTCGGCGATCACCTCGCCGGTCAGCATGTCCGACTGGCCTACACAACGAATACCGGGCGACTGGCGGAAGGTGTGCGCCGTATCCGGCAGGCGCTGACCTGAACTGACCGTGTATGCGGCGTCGGGTCAGGGTGTCTGCCCGGCGACCTCGATGTGGCCGGATAACTCCCGGACCGGCCAGGGTGTGAGCGCGGAACCCTGGCAGATGCCGCCGATGCAGGCACCGCTCTGCCAGTCAAAAATCGCCCCGTGATTACCGCACACGATGTGGTTGCGATCGGCAGACAGAAACTCGTTGGGTCGCCAGTTCAGCTGCAGGGACTGGTGCGGGCATTGGTTGCGGTAGGCAACCAGCTGACTGCGTTGGCGCAGTACGAAGCCGGGTACGCCGTCGACGATGAATTCGCGGGCACAACCCGCCGGCAGTTCTTCGCTGCAGCAGACCTGTTGCCACTGTCCGGACCGGTTGCTCATGGCTCGGGGACGGTATCCGGGTCGCTGATCTGGTGATCGGGTAGCAGGACGGTGAAAGTTGCGCCTTGTCCCGGTTCTGATTTCGCATATATGTCGCCATCGTGACGCTCGGCGATCTTGCGGCAGATCGAGAGCCCGACCCCGGAGCCTTCGTACTCAGTGCGTCCGTGCAGCCGGGAAAAAACGCCGAAGATTTTCTCCGCGTCTTCCTGCTGGAAGCCAATGCCGTTGTCCGAGAAATGAATCAGCCAGTACAGGCGTTCGCTGTTCTCGGCGAGAGTCGTTCTTTCAGCGCGGATGCGGATCACCGGTTTGTTGCCCTCCTGCTGGTATTTCAATCCATTGCCGATCAGGTTCTGGAACAATTGCCGCATCTGCATCGGGTCAGCATCAATGGTGGGCAACGACTCATGGATGATCTCGGCATGCGTGTCTTCAACGCGGATCTGCAGGTCCTCCAGCACTTCGCCGAGGATGGCTTCCAAATTCACCGGTACAAACGGCCGGGCCTTGGATGTGATTCTTGCGAGGGACAGCAGTCCTTCAATCAGCGATGACATCCGGGTCGCGGCAGAAATCATGCGATCGAGAAAATCCAGCCCCTGCTCATCCAGTTGCTCCGCACGGGTCATCCGCAATAACGAGCCAAACCGCTGCACCTTGCGCAGCGGTTCCTGCAGATCGTGTGAGGCGGCTCGCGCGAAACTTTCCAGTTCCTGGTTGCTGAGCGCCAGCTTGTTCGCGGTTTCCTGCAGTTTCTGTTCGGCAGTCTTGCGGTGCGTGATGTCCCGCATCACAACCATGGCACCCACCCGGTTACGTTCGTTATCGAACAGGGCATTGCCGGAAACTTCAATGAATACGCCGGTCGGGTGCAACTCGTTCTGCACGAGGTACTCCCGGTTGCGGACTTCCTCACCGCGCATGATGCGATGTATGGGCAGGCTTTCTTCGAGGATCGGTTCGTTGGTCTCTATATCGAGCCAGCCGGCAAGGTTGGGCACCGGCCTGGAACCTGCCAGTGCGAGTACGTTGGGAAACAATGTCTCGGTTTGACGATTGACGATCAGCGGATGCCCGGAACGGGCCACGATCAGTCCCTCATCCATGGTCTGCATGATATTTTCAAACAGCTGTTTCTGCTCGCGCTCGGAACGCTGCATCTTGCGGCGTACGGTGACGTCATTCAGAACCGCGATGCGTGAAAGATGTCCCTCGGCTTCGGTGGCACTGACCGTCGATTCGAAATAAAGCGTGGGTCCGTTGGCCGCACGGATCGACAACTCGACGTTACTGGATTGGAGCAGGCGCTCTTCAGGCATGTCGGGAAACAGGCTGCTGAAGCGCTCCGGTAACATGTCGTCTTCCCCGGGCGTGAAAATTCTCTGCGCCGCGGCATTGCTGCTTTCAATTCGACCGTCCTGGTCAAGAATGAAAATCGGGTTGTTGGCGGCATCCAGCAGGCCGCGCAACCT
>JBFJWR010000196.1:0-5675 GCA_041623535.1 Pseudomonadales bacterium | reverse complement strand
TGGTCACCGAGCGCGGGATTGTTCCGATCCGGGCTGAAGTAGCGAACCTTGTCTTCGTCTTCGATATAGATGAAAAGATACAGGTGCTGCGCACCGACGCCGGCCACGTAGCGCAGGCGACCGGCTTCCGGCCCGAGAATGGGGAACGGATCACGCGGCGAACGCATGGATTCGGTGATGTATTCCTGCGCATACTCGCGCCAGTCATCGGCAAAACCGTCGACGCTGATTTCCTGCTTCAGCTGGTGCGCGTAGACGTCGAGCGCTGTGTCTCCCATTTGCTCAATGTGGATGGAATGCCGGTACAGGGTGGCTGGTTCCTTGCCGACCACATGACTGATCGCCTGTGCCGTGGCCAGTAGCGCATCCTCCTGCCCTTCGCGCAGGATGCCTTCCATTTCGCGCACGTACTGGCATCCCGCCCACGGCAGGGCCAGTGTCAGCAGGGCGACGAAGAGTAGCTGGGTACGAAGTCTCACGCCCCGATTTTCGCGGAATTCCAGCGATAGCCGAAACCGTAATTGGTCTCAATGGCGGCGAAGTCAGGGTCGACCTCGCAGAACTTCTTGCGGATGCGCTTGACGTGCGAGGTGATGGTGTTGTCATCGAGCACGGCATTCGCAGCATCCATCAGCTGCTGGCGGTTCTTGACGTGTCCGGGGTGCAGGACCAGCGCATGCACCATCCAGAACTCGGTGAGGGTCAGGTGCACGATCTGGTCCCGCCAGGTTGCGGTCATGCGGGCGGTATCCATGGCCAGGTGATCACGACGCAACACGTCACCGTCGTCGGTCTCGGGTTCGCGGAAGGCATCCATGCGCCGGAACAGCGCAATGATGCGTGCCAGCAGGTGTTCCTGGGCGATTTCCTTGGACAGGTAATCATCGGCACCGACGCGGAATCCGGACACCGCATCGAGGTCACTGTCGCGCGCGGTCAGGAAGATGATGGGCAGGTGGCCGGCCATGGAACGCAATTCACGGCACAGGTCAAAACCGCCTTCGAGTTCATCGCCGAGCCCAACGTCGATGATGGCGAGTTCCGGCATCTGCCGATGGAATGCTTCCAGCGCCTGCTTGCGGCTGGAATACAGGTTTACCGTATAGCCGCTGCGGGTGAGGAACTCCCGGTAGTTTTCGCCGATGGCGGGTTCGTCCTCGACGATGGCAATGTGCCTTCCCATGTCGCTGTGTCCTTGTCTGTCTGGGTACAGGTTCCAACTGCTCCGGATCAGTGTACCCAACCCGGACCGTGGTGGTCAGCGCGATCACAATTTATCACTTTGTATCACCGGACTTCCATAAGCGTGTCCCGGTTCCGCCCGATTTGCTGCGTTCACTGGTATGGACCCCTGAACAACAACCAAGGACACCACTGATGCACCTCACCAGCCCCGCCCCTGAACCCACGCTGCGTACCCGGCACCCCTGGCGCCGCCGCGGACCACGCTCTCCGGTCCGCACCCCGGCGCCGGATCGCCACCGTCAGCCGCTGCATCGCCACTGGAATCACTACCAACGCTGGCGCCGGGCCCTGTGGGTGCTGGTCGGCATCTTTGCCCTGTGCGCCACGTTCGCGGTGCGTGCCGGACAGGCGGATGCTGAGCAGGTGCAGGCCGGGCAGGTACAGGACGGGCAGGCAGATGCGCAGCCGTCGCAGGAAAGCCTGGTGCGCCTGGAGGATGCCGGTGCCGGCAGCCTGTTGTTTCGCACGGGCACGGCCGGCCTGTTTCGCGAAGCACCAAGGCTGCAGACCGACGTGGACTTCGATATCAACGGGCTGGTTGCCCAGGTCACGGTGCGCCAGGAATTCCGGAATGAGAGTAAGGAGTGGGTAGAGGGTGTGTACGTGTTCCCGCTGCCAGAGATGGCCGCCGTCAATGCGCTGAAAATGCAGATCGGTGAGCGCGTGATCATCGGCGAGATCCAGGAAAAGCAGCAGGCGCGCAAGACCTATGAGGCGGCGCGCAAGTCGGGCAAGCGGGCCAGCCTGGTGGAGCAGGAGCGTCCCAACCTGTTTACCACTTCGGTGGCGAACCTGGGTCCGGGTGAAACAATCGTGGTGGAAATCCGCTACCTGGAAACCCTGCAATACGAGAACGGCGGATTCGAAATGCGCTTCCCGCTGACGATCACGCCGCGCTATATCCCCGGGAGCCCACTGCCGGATGCAGATCGGCAGGGCAGTGTGCAGGTGGCCGCCACCGGCTGGTCACAACCGACTGACCAGGTGCCGGACGCCGATCGCATCACGCCACCGCAGGCCTATGATCTGCCGGAGTCCACCCAGATGGCGACGCTGCGAGGTCGCATCCGTGCCGGTTTTCATGTGCCGCAGTTGCTGAGCCCGCATCATGCGCTGGACACCCGGCTCGACGGCCTGGCCTGGGAGTTCTCGCTGGCCGGCGGGCCCGTGGTGATGAATCGCGACTTCCTGCTGCGCTGGCGTCCGGAGGTTGGCAAGGCACCCGAAGCGGCGCTGTTTGCGGAGCATAAGGACGGTGCGGACTACGCGCTGCTGATGCTCATGCCGCCGCAATCGCGCAGTGTGAAGCACCTGCCACGGGAGGTGATCTTTGTCATTGATACTTCCGGTTCCATGTCGGGCACTTCGATCCGGCAGGCGCGCGAAGCGCTGGTCATGGCGCTGCAACGCCTGCGTCCGGAAGACCGTTTCAACGTGTTCGAGTTCAACTCCAACTACAGTCGCCTGTTTCCCGAACCGGTGCATGGCACACCGCGCAATCTGCAGGTTGCCAGCCGCTTCGTTCGCGACCTGGAAGCCAATGGTGGCACCGAGATGTCCCAGCCACTGGAGGCTGCCCTGCAGGGCGGCGGTGACGAGGCGGCGTTCCTGCGGCAGGTCATCTTCATCACCGATGGCAGCATCGGCAACGAGGAAGCGCTGTTTGACATCATCCGGCAGAAACTCGCTTCCAGTCGCCTGTTCATGGTCGGTATCGGCTCGGCACCGAATGCTTTCTTCATGAACAAGGCCGCGCAGTTCGGACGGGGCACGGCGACTTTCGTCGGTGACCTGGACGAGGTGAGCGAACAGATGGAGTCCCTGTTTCGCAAGATCGAGTCACCGGTGGTGACCGATCTCCGCGTCGACTGGGGCTCTGCAGAAACCGAGACGTGGCCGCGCAACATCCGCGACCTGTACGCCGGTGAGCCCCTGGTAGTGACCGCGCGTCTCGCCAGTTTGCCGGAGAGTGTGCGGGTGCACGGCAAGCTGGACGGGCAGGCCTGGCAGCGTGACGTGCGCGTGGCAGTAGCACCCCGGCGCATAGAGCCGCTGGCAAGTAAGGGTGGTGGTGCGAAGCCCATGCATGCCGGACAGTCGGTGCCGACGCAGAACGGTGTCGGCACCTTGTGGGCGCGCAACAAGATCGCCGCGCTGATGGATGAAGAACGCACGCAGGGTAAAAACGACACCCTGCGCAGGGCGATCATCGACGTGGCCCAAACCCATGCCCTGGTGACTGCCTACACCAGTTTTGTGGCCGTGGACCGCACCCCGGCCCGTCCGGATGACCAGGCCCTGAACAAACGCGCGGTACCCAACCGCATGCCCCATGGATCGACCATGACCGGGTTCCCGCGGGGAGCCACGCCGGCCGGACTGCAAATCCTCGCCGGACTCTTCCTGCTCCTGCTGGGCTTCGCCCTGGCGCGACGGACTGCAAATCCGTCCGCGCCGGGGCTGGCAGCATGAGCGCGCTGCATGTCCGCCAGGGTCTGGCGGCCACCGTGTTGCTGTCCGGGCTGCTGTTACTTGGCTCGGGTAGCTGGATCCATATCAAGGCGCAACTTGCACAATGGCTGATGGAAGGCGCCTGGGCCGCCACCGTGGCGGGTGCCGGGGCCGGGGACAGAAAAGTGCGGCCCTGGCCTTGGGCGGATGGCTACCCCGTCGCGCGCCTGCGCGCCCGGGAGGGCGCCGTGGATCTCATTGTGCTGGCCGGTAGCGAGGGCCGGAACCTGGCGTTCGCGCCCGGCCACGTCGCGGGTTCCGATCTGCCCGGAACGGCGGGTTACACGATTATCGGCGGCCACCGCGACACGCATTTCCGCTTTCTGCAGACCCTGGCCGCCGGGGATGACATCGATGTGCAGGGGCGTGATGGCACCTGGGTGCGGTACCGGGTGGACGCCACCCAGGTGGCGGACATACGCCGTGATCGCCTGCCGCTATCCGGCGCGGCAGGGCAACTGCTGCTGGTGACCTGCTGGCCGTTTGATGCCCTGCGTCCCGGCGGACCCCAGCGGTACCTGGTCAGCGCCCGCATTTCCGGTCCAAGTGGCTGAAATTCAAGTTAAAAAAACACCAGGGAACCGCCCGCCGCAGGGCGGTCTAAATAGTCAGGCAGGAATCTTCAGCCGGTCCGCGGGATTTGCCCGTACTGATCACGGTCCTGTCCTTGCCGTGGCAGACCTGTCGGACCAGCGTTGCCCCGTGCCGGGAAACCGGTGACTGGGGTGAGGGGGAGTTGCGATGTTCGACACCATGCGTGCCGGCGGCCATGAGTCCCTGCACTTTCACCGTGACCCGGCCAGCGGGTTGCAGGCCATCATTGCGATCCATGACACCCGCCGGGGCCCGGCCCTGGGTGGCTGTCGTTTCATTACCTATCCCGATGAAAACGCCGCCTTGGATGACGCGCTGCGGCTGTCGCGCGGTATGACGCTGAAGGCGGTGCTGGCCGATGTGCCGCAGGGCGGTGGCAAGGCGGTGATTCTGAAACCGTCCGGGCCCTTCGACCGGGAGGCGTTGTTTGCCGCGTTCGGTCGCCTGGTGGACAGTCTCGGCGGGCGCTACATCTCGGCCATCGACAGCGGCACCGGCACGGGCGACATGGCGGTGGTGGCACGTCATACCCGGCATGTAACCAGCGTTTCCGAGCAGCTCGATCCGTCCCCGTGGACCGCGCTAGGCGTGTTCCGCGGCATCGAGGCGGCGGTCTCCGTGTTCCTCAAGCGGGCAGATCTGCACGGTCTGACAGTGGCGATGCAGGGGCTGGGTCACGTTGGTTATCCGTTGGCGCGACGGCTGCATGATGCCGGTGCGCGACTCTTCGTTGCTGATATCGATTCTGCACGCGTGGCGCGTGCAGTGCAGGAACTGGGCGCGACCCCGGTGGTGCCGGAACAGGTGCACGCCACGGCCTGTGACGTATTCGTGCCCTGCGGTCTTGGCAATATTCTGAACCCGCAGACCATCCCCGCGCTGGCCTGCCGCATCGTTGCCGGCTCGGCGAACAACCAACTGGCGGATGCGGACTGTGCGCGGCAACTGCAGGCGCGCGGCATCCATTACGCACCGGATTACGTCATCAATGCCGGTGGACTGATTTTCGCCTCGCTGCAATATAACGGCCGCCCGCAAAGTGAGATCGAAGACAAGACCAACCGCATCGGCGAGACCCTGCGCCGCCTGTTTCAGCGCGCGCTTGCCGGGCAGGTCTCGCCGCACGACCTTGCGGAACAGATGGCCCGGGAAGTCCTCGAGGGGCACGACCAGGCGCTGCCGGATGCAGCGGAGGCCGAGCAGGCGCAGACGCTTGTCGCCGGCAGCGGGGCGTGCTATCGATAGAAAGGTGCAACGGAATACAGAACCCGTGCACTACCGCGGCTACGGCCACAAGCCACTGTCGCGGACCCACACTCTGATGC
>JBFJWR010000195.1:0-5740 GCA_041623535.1 Pseudomonadales bacterium | reverse complement strand
GATGGGGCCCATATGCTGGCCGGGCAGCCGCTGGCGGCCACCATCGGCTATGGTACCGAGGCCCATATCGTCACCCCGTTTTCGATGGATCTGAACGGCAATGGCATCACCCTGTCCAATGAGGTCTGGGAGCAGATGAAGCCCAATATTCCGAAAATGGCCGATGGCCGTCCTGTGCATCCCATTAAAGCCGATGCCCTGAACGTACTGGAACCCCGCGGCTCCGACCCGCACGCCCAGTTGCCGTTTGTCCGCCGCGGTAACCAGGGGAATGCTGATCTCACCGCCCACCCCCAGTGTGCTGGCGCGCGCCGACACGCTGGCATGCTCGAAAAATTCGTATTCGTAGGCTTGCACGGTAAGCGGCTGCAGAAGCAGCAGGGCAAAAATCTTCGGAAAGCGCATGAGCAGATCCGGCATATTGAATGAGGGGACAATTACTCTAGTTGCGATTGGTGATTGAAGCCAGCCTTGGATCGGCGACGACCGCTAACCGAACGCCAGCTACTGGATTGCGCCCAATACCGCCAGCTTGGCATCCCCGTCATTGGCATCGAGATTGGCAAAACGAATACGGATCTTGCCGAAGGTCAGCGGATCACCATCGGCATCCAGATCCACCACCAGCACCAGCTTGCCGTCATTGGATTCAAAGGACGTGTTGGTGGTCGGCCCCGCAAGCAGCCCGGGGAATGCCAGCACGTCGCCGCCGGCCGAGTCGAAGTCCGTGATTTCGTCATTCTGGGGGAGAGGACTGAATTCAAAGCGGTCAGCACCCGCACCACCGCTTAACAGGTCATCACCACTGCCGCCACGCAGAATGTCGTTGCCGCCCTCGCCGAACAACCGGTCATTACCATCGCCTCCGATGAGCACGTCATTGCCATTGCCACCGAACAACACGTCGTTGCCATCACCGCCATCCAGCGTGTCGTTGCCGCCCTGCCCGATCAGCTTGTCATTCAGCGGGCCACCGGTCAGAACATCCGCAAACGGACCACCGAGCTGGGTGGTTCCAGTGATGGCCGGATCGCCAAAGCCACTCGGAAAGGTGACGGACTCGCTGGCCGTGGTGCCGCTCCCGCCACCACCGGGCAGCGTCGGGGTCGTGGTGCCGCCGCTGGAACCGGCTCCCACGCCGCTTCCAGCCCCGCTTCCACCGCCGGAGCCGGTGGATCCGCCGCTGCTTCCGGAGCCTCCGGAGCTGCCACCGCCGGCATAACCACCGCCGGGGGAGATCGTGCCATCGCAACCGAACGACAGATCGTAACCGCCACCCCCGCCCTGCACCGGGGGCGACTGCATGCGAAAAATGGACTGCGATGAAATCGGGATGCCGCGCCCGGCATAGCACTGTGCCTGGAACGCATTTCCCGGGTTGGAAAGCGCCCGGATCGTATTACGAATGTAGGGCACGTACATGTCGTAACAGAATTCGACATGCACCTGCAGCAGGGTTGCATCCTGGATGCTGACTCCGGATAGCGCACCCAGTTTCGGGCTGCGATAGGTCAGGTTGTCGACCGGAATGACGGTATTACCGTCGTCATCCGCGATCCCGAAATCCTGGTAGGCAGCATCCGTGGGATTGAGCAGGGAAATGCAAAAACGATTCACCGTGGCCGGTTCGCCATCGATCGAAACCGCCTGCGGCTCCTTGATCATGTCCATGACCAGGTCACGACCCCGGTGCACACTGACCATGTCGTCGTCATGGGTGTAGAGAGGCGCCAGTCCGCGGGCCAGCCCGGCGGCAATCTCCTTGTGCAGGGCACCGTTCAGCGATCCGGCCCGGGTTGCTTCAAATACCGCGTAGTTGAGTGTCGTCTTGGCGTGGTAAATCAGCCCGAACTGCAGTGCGCCAAACACCAGCAGCAACATGACTGGCACGATGATGATGAACTCGGTCATGGCCTGACCGGTGCGTTTCTCATTACGCGGTGAGCGTGACAGGAACCCCCGTGCGGTATGCCGCATGACCTCGGGCATAAGGGTGAGACCTTTACTCTGCGAGGTAGAACGACGGGTTGCGGTTTCGGCCCCGCTCATCGCAGGTCATACCGGTTTGGATCCGCACTATCGAACTCGACCAGTTCACCTGCCTCCGCATCGGGCACTTCGTCCGGTGACGCGGGTTCTTCTGAGGCGGTCATAGCCGGCGGCCTGAGCAATGCGGTCAATGCCCGGTAGCGACTCTCGGCATGAGCCTGCAGTAGCGGGTCGTCACCGGCCAGTTGATGCAGTTGCAGCCAGGCTTCCCGGGACAGACGCAGATGGACAATCGCGAGGTTATGCAGCGCTTTTCCATGCCCTGGTGCGCGCGCAAGCACCGCGCGATAGGCACTGACCGCTTCCAGATTGCGCCCCTGCCGGGCATGCAGGTTACCCAGGCGAAACCACGGCTCGGGCAGATCCGGCGCCGCCTCCGACCACTCACGCAACAGCGGGATGGCTGTCGCCGCATCACCGGTCTTATAGGCATTCAACGCACTCTTCCGGAGCGCGAATTGTTCGGCGGGAGTCACCGGTTGGGGTTGTGCAGCGCACCCTGTCACGCCGACCGCAGTCAGCAACAGGGCCACTGCAATAAAACGGAGGATCATGCCGCGCGACCTGCTTCCCACACCAACTGCTGTCCGCGCACGACACCACGGTGC
This sequence comes from Pseudomonadales bacterium, assembly GCA_041623535.1. Taxonomy (GTDB): domain Bacteria; phylum Pseudomonadota; class Gammaproteobacteria; order Pseudomonadales; family JBFGWM01; genus JBFJWR01. Next base: position 3,083 of record JBFJWR010000195.1, on the reverse strand, counting down.
GCCAGTGCACCAGCGCGCGTTTCAAGGACGGCAGCAGCACCCATGCACGCCGACATGCGCCAGGGGACGATGTCATAGACTGTTTTGAGCACGCTGCCCGTACGATCCAGGTAGGCGATGTCCAGCGGATAGTGCATGAAGAACGTATGGATCGAGGAACAGGGCGCTATCAGCAGGGCCTGGTCTTCCTGCAATTCTGGCCGACCCAGCAGTCCCTGCATCCGTTCCAGCGCGCCATTGGCGCGGCTCGCATCGGCAAACAGGCAGACGCCGCTTCCTCCATCGCGTATGCGGCCCGCAATCAAAGAATGCCCTCACCGAGAAACTTCATGACAATCGGAAAGCCGATCACGATAAAAGTCACCGGAAAAATAAACATGACCAGCGGACCCACCAGTTTAACGGGGGCTTCCATCGCCAGTTTCTCGGCGCGCTGAAAACGCTCGGTACGCCGCTGCTCGGACTGCACCCGCAATACGGTGGCCATGCTGGAACCCATTTTCTCTGCCTGCACCACGGTACTGACAAAGCTGGTCACCTCGGTGATATCCAGGCGCGCCGCCATACGCTTGAGTGCTTCCGCACGCGGCAGGCCGGAGCGGATATCCCGCAACACGATACCGAACTCGTTGCGCAGGGCGCCAACCGGACCCTTTTCACGGGCCTGCGACAGTGCCCCTGAAAGGTTGAGGCCCGCTTCAACCGCCATGGTGATGAAGTCCAGGTACACGGGCATGTCACGAATCACACCTGCATCGCGACGTCGCTTGGTGTCACTGATCCAGAGTTCCGGGTAGAAATAACCGATCACTGCACCCAGTAAAAGCATCGGCAGTGCCGGCACACCCTCCAGGAACAGCACCACGTAACCCGCGAACATCAGGCCGACCATGGTGGCGAGGAAACGCAGTGCCACGAACTGCTCTGCCGTGACCATGTAAGCCACGCCGGTGTGCTGCAGGCGCTTTTCGATCTTGTCCAGGTAATCGGAACTCAGGTTGGTACAGGCGTAATACGCGATGACCCGTACCAGCGGCCAGACCAGGCGCAACAGGATCGGCAACGGATCCATGTAATCCCGGTTTTCGGGCGGCACTGCGGAATTCAGCGCATAGATCATAAGCACGAAACAGAACATGGCCAGTCCGGAGAACAGGCTTGCACCGAGCAGTTCAATACCGGACATGCTGACTCCTGCACACTGCAATCCTGTCGCGCGAACGCCACTGGGTAAGCTGGCGACTGTATCTGTTCATCCGATCCTGTTGCTTCATGTGCTTCACACGTCGATCGTGGTGATCTTGCGGATCGCCATGTATCCCATGAACTCCATGACAATAATAATCGCCAGGCAGATCCAGCCCGGTTCCGTGGTGAACAGCTTGCTCATCTGTTCAGGCTCGATCTGCATGAGCAGTACGCCCATCAGGATGGGCAGGCCGGCCATGACGATTCCCTGCATCTTGCCCTGTGCCGTGAGGCTTTCGATCTTTCCGTCCATGGTTGATTTGCGGCGTATCGTGTCGGCCAGTTTGTCCATGATCTCGGTCAGGTTGCCGCCGATCTCCCGTGAGATACGCAAAGCTGAAATTACCAATTTAAAATCGGTTTGCGGCACACGTCTTTCCATGTGCGAAAGGGATACGTCGAAGTCGAGACCCAGGCGCTGCTCTTTCAGAAACAGTTCAAACTCCTGGCCAATGGGAACCGGCATTTCCCGCACCACACCTTCAATGGCAATGTTGAGGCTGGCCCCGGCCCGCATCGCACCGGCCATCATGGCCAGCGCGTCCGGCAACTGCTGCTCAAACAGCGCCAGGCGTTTACGACGCAATGAACGGTACACCATGCGCGGCAATAGAATAATCACCAACAGCACTGCTCCGGAGATCAGCAGGTCGCCGGTCAGGATCAGCAGCATCAGCGGGAAAACCACCATGGCTATCGCGTTGGCAATGAACAGTTTGCCCGGATCCACGAACAGGAACATTTCCGACATGTTGGCCTGGGCACTTTCGGTAAAGACTTCCTGGTAGTCCTTGAAGGCCGTCGAGGCCTGCCCGCCTATGGCCAGGTAGATGAACACGGCAGATGCCATGACCAGGGCGACAGTTACCAGCAGCAATACAGTGTCCACGCCGCCCCCTACTTGAAAATCGTCAGGTCCACGCCGATGCCGCGCGCCCGCATGTCTTCGTAAAACTCGGGAATCGCGCCCGTGGCGACAAACTGCCCCCTCACGCGATGGTTCTCGTCGAAGCCCTCCTGCTGAAAACGGAAAATGTCCTGCATCTGGATGACCCCGGATTCAACGCCGGTCACTTCCGTAATCGCGGTAACCCGCCGACTGCCGTCGGAAAAGCGGTTCTGCTGCACGATGATGTCCACCGCCGAGGCAACCTGTTCGCGAATGGCTGCGGCCGGAAGGTCCATGCCGGCCATCATGACCATTACTTCCAGGCGGGAAATCAGGTCACGCGGCGTGTTGGCATGCGCAGTGGTCAGCGATCCGTCGTGACCGGTATTCATGGCCTGCAGCATGTCCAGCGCCTCGCCACCACGGCACTCGCCCACCACGATACGATCAGGACGCATGCGCAGGCAGTTACGCACCAGTTCGCGAATCGGCACAGCGCCTTTGCCTTCCAGGTTCGGCGGCCGTGCTTCCAACGAAACGACGTGTGGCTGGTTGAGTTGCAACTCGGCAGCGTCCTCCACGGTGACGATGCGTTCATCAGCGGGAATAAAATTCGACATCACGTTCAGCAGGGTGGTCTTGCCGCTACCGGTGCCACCGGAAATGATGATGTTCTTGTGCTGCATGACACACATGGTCAAAAAGTCCACCATGCGGGCATCAATTGCATTGAATGCGATCAGGTCCCCGGCCTGCAGTTTCTTTTTGGAAAACTTCCGGATGGTCAGGCACGGACCTTTCAGAGCCAGTGGTGGAATGATGGCATTGACCCGCGAGCCATCCTTCAGGCGCGCATCCACCATCGGCGAGCTTTCATCGATGCGCCTACCCAGTGGCGAAACGATTCGTTCAATCGCCGACAGCACTGCAAGGTCGCTGCTGAAAG
>JBFJWR010000194.1:0-5821 GCA_041623535.1 Pseudomonadales bacterium | reverse complement strand
GTCATCGCGGGCGGAGCGACGCCGAACTTCCTCTTCCGTCACCTCAACCACCGCCATCGGCAACGCGCCGAAAGCAGACAGGTCAAAGTCGACCTTGGGTGTCGGTTTCGCTTTCTCGGCGACGGCCAGTTTTTCGGCCTGGGCAACCTTTTCTGCCGCCGCCACTCGTTCGGCCTGCGCAGCTTTTTCGGCCTGCGCAGCCCGCTCAATCGCTGCGGCTTTCTCTGCCTCTGCGGCTCTCTTCGCTTCCGCAACTCGTTGCGCCGCCGCCGCTGCTACGACCTCAGCGGATTTTCTGGCCGCCGCAGCTTTTTCGGCTTCTGCGGCTTTCTCAGCTTCTGCAGCTTTCTCGGCCTCTGCAGCTTTCTCAGCTTCTGCGGCTTTCTCAGCTTCTGCAGCTATCTTTGCCTCTACTGCTTTCTCGGCCTCAGCAGATCTCTCGACTTCTGCGGCCTTTTCGGTCTCTGCAGCTTTCTCGGCTTCTGCGGCTTTCTCGGCTTCTGCGGCTTTCTCGGCCTGCGCGGCTTTCTCGGCCTTTTCGGCCTCTGCGGCCTCCGCAGCTTTCTTAGCCTGTTGGGACTTGGCTGACTTCTTTGCTTTCCTGGCGGCCTTACGCGCTTTTTTCCTTTCCTTTTCTGCGGCTTCCACCGCCTCGGCCGCTGCTGCCTCTTCTGCTTCGATGGTGGTCAGTACTACCGTGAGGGCTTTGGAGTCCAGCGCTTCGGCAATTTCCTCAGGCGACTTTTCAGGCAGCTCTGCGGTCTCCGGAACACTTTCGGCTGCGGGCCCTGCTGGCGCCGGATCTTCCTCGGCAACCTGGGCAGGCTCGTCGACCGGCGCATCGGTCACTGCATGCGTCAGGGTCGGCACATCGTCTGCTGACTCCATTTCTGCATCCGGCGCTGCCGGCGGCGTTGCGTCTGCCTTTGCCTGGCGCGGCTCCGGTTCTGGTTCCGGTTCTGGTTCCGGTTCTGGTTCCGGTTCTGGTTCCGGTTCTGGTTCTGGTTCCGGTTCTGGCGCTGCTTGCGCCTGTGGCCGCATCGCAGCCAGCTGGTCGACCACATCCAGGCACTCCAGCGTGGCATTTACCAGGACCCGGGCATCTTCCGGATCCATGGACACACCGTGCACGAACAACTCCTGGCCCTCGAAATCCCTGGGCCTCGGACGCGCAGCCGAGAACGCCCGACAATTCACCACGATGGCAGTGACGTCCATTTCGTGCGTTTCAGTCTGCAGGGCATCACCAAGGATGCGCACGCGCAGCCCCAAGTCCAGGCGCTCCGGGCAGACCAGGCCGACACCGCCGTCATTGACGTCATAAAGGAAACAATGAATCGGTGTTTCACAGCCCTCACCAATGACGTTCAGATCCAGCTGCACAACCTGGTCAGGGGGGACCACCACGAACATTCCGATCGGCACCGGCACACGCCGTGCACCTCGCCGACCGGCATCTGCGCCCTTGCGCACCGCCCCGCCCCGGCCAAAGCTGACCGGTTCGGAAAAACGCCGCATGAGAGAGCCGAACCGGCTACTTGGTTTATCCGCCAAACTTATGCACTTCCTATATCAGACGACGGGTACGCGAAATGGCCCCACGCCCTTCGCAGTCTGTACTTTAGCAGGCCAGCCCTCATTCCTGACAGATAATCAGTAGCTTAAGCGAGCGCGGCCGCTGCAGCCGGCGCCTGCCGCACGACCAGCGCGCAGACGGGGATCGGATCGGAAAACCCCTTCAGGGGCTCCGGGTCGCGACGCAACGCTTCGATGCCGGCGTCCGGGCCAATGCCCTCTGCGGTACGCATGTCAGCCAGCACCTCTCCGGCTATAGCGCGATCACTCAGCCGCGCAGCCAGGTTCACAGGGTTGCCCACCGCCACGTATTCCAGGCGGCCTGCTCCATGTATGGCTCCCACCGTGGTATTGCCGGTGGCCACCCCCAGCCCCAGGCCCAGGCCGGGTGCGATGGTCTCCAGCGCAAGATTGCCACGTTCGCACAATTCCAGCGCCAGTTGCGCCGCCCGATGCTCATGATCAGCCACCGGCAGTGGCGCCCCGACCAGGATCAACACGCCATCCCCGGCATGATCCTTCACCGTTCCGCCATAAGCGGCCGCCACTTCACCAACGACGTTGTAGTACTGCTCCAGCACCTGCACGACCAGCCCGGAATCATGCGTACGGGCGAAACTGGTAAATCCACGCAAATCGCAGAAGACCACGCTGAGCACCCGCCGTTCACGCTGCAGCGCCAGGTCGACGCCCTGGGTGCGCAGCAGATTCACCACCTCGGGCGAAAGAAACTGGCTCATGAATTGTCCGCGTCGACTTTGCACCACCAGGTAGCGCACCGAGCCAGCAAGGAAAATCAGCAGACCGATGGTGAGCAGGACGGGCGCATAATCATCCCGTACCACGAGCGCGGCAAGCAGGAAGGGTGCGGCAAATTGCAGGGCCCGCAGGCGGATCGATTCGGCGCGGTCCGCGCGGGTCGCTGCCAGTATTGCGATCGCAATCCCAGCCAGCAGCAGGGCAGTCCCAAGAACGGGCGCAAACAGTGCCCACTCAAAACCGCTCAGCTGGATGGCATCGGCACTCTCGGCCACCGCTGCAGCGGGCGCCAGCAACAGGTAGCCGAGATCCAGCCCCCAGTACACCACCACCAGCACCTGGGAAAGAATAAAAAGCACGCGTATCCCCCAGTGCATCCCGCCACCACCGGTGCGGCCGATGCGGCGCCCCCAGTCGATACCGGCCAGGATCGCAAATGCCTCCAGGGTCGTGACCAGGCCTGCCAGCAACATCCCGAACACACTGGAAACATCCTGGTCGGCGTTGTGCAAAAGCAGGCGCAGGCCGATAGCAGACATGCAGGCGGCCAGCGCCCTGCTGGCCGGGTTGGCCGAATCGAGGTGCAGGAAGATCGCCCCACAGCCCGCAGCCATCAGGCCTACCACGAGAAATGCAGGATCAGGAACCGGTATCACAAGCAGGACTCGCGCAGTCGCGAATGCGAGGAGAGTCTCCCCGGTGCCCGCTGGCGACAGCAACCGGAAAACATTCTGGAACAGTACGCAGGAATCATCTGAAGAGCATAGACCGTGCGCTGCGGCATGGGCAGGGATTGGGCTTCTATACTGAATACCCCGACTCCGGCACCCACCCGGGATCCCATGGCCAACGTTGATCGCCCTGATTCGCCAGCCCTGTCGCCGCTACTTCGCGAGCGCTACTCGAGTATTCGTGAACGACTGCTCGCACTGCTGCCCTCCCGCGATGCCTCCAGGCTGCTGAATGAAATCGAATCCCTGCTTGCGGCCACATCTCTGCAGGCAGAGGCAGAACGCACCTCGCTCTCCGGGCTCCTGGAAGCCAGTCGTGAGCAGTTACTCGGCAGCAGCAGGCAGATTGAAGAATGTACGTCCCTGCTCGCAGAGTCCCTGCTTGACAATCATGCCTTCGATGGCCAGATGAATGTGCTGGCCTCGGCAATGCGCGAGGAACTGCTTTCGGCAAACTGCCCGACTCCGGTGGAGGAAAGCCTGCAACGCTCGCTGGTGGCGCTGGAAGGCAATCAGCGGGCTCTGCGCGGCCGGGAAAAATCGCGCGCCGAACGCCTGCAACAGCAGTTCGCGGCACTGTCGGATTCACTGCAAATGCTCGCTGACGCATCGACGCGCCAGGTTGAAATGCTGAGCAACGAGACTCCATCGTGCGAAATGGACCCGCTGACCGGACTTCCGGGACTGGCCATTCTGCTCCGGAAAATCAGCCACGACTGCCTGACCGCCCTGCGCGACGAACAGGCACTGGCACTGATCGCGATCGATATCGATCGCCTGGAGGAACTGAACCTTCGGTGCGGCAGACAGGCGGGGGACAGGATCATGCGCAAGGTGGCCGACCAGATTACCGGCTGCCTGCGACGATCGGATTTCGCAGCGCGGGGCGACCGCGATTGCTTCTTTGTCGTGCTGTCAGCCACGCACATTCAGCATGCGGCCCGTATCGCAGAAAAAATCCGCGCGGGGGTGCGTTGCCAGGCACAACAGGCCGGCGAACCGCACGCAGTGGTTACGGTTAGCTGTGGTGTCGCCTGTTACTGGGAGTATGACGCGCCATCATGCCTGATACGCAGAGCCCTGCAAGCCATGGACCGGGCCCGCACTGCGGGCGGCGATCGCGTAACGGTCGAAGATGCCTCTGAGCAGCCGGCCCCCGACTAGCGGCGTCGGCTGATGGGGACGAACTTCCGGTTTTCCGGACCGGTATAGTTGGCCGACGGCCGGATGATCTTGTTGTCGGTGCGCTGTTCAATGATGTGCGCGCTCCAGCCGGCTGTTCTCGCCAGCACGAACAGCGGCGTGAACATGGCGGTGGGCACACCCATCTGGTGATAGGAAACCGCACTGAACCAGTCGAGATTGGGAAACATTTTCTTGATATCCCACATTACGGTTTCCAGTCGCTCCGCGATCTCGAACATTTTCATCGACTTGGCTTCATCCGAAAGTTTGCGGGCAACTTCCTTGATCACCTTGTTGCGCGGATCACTGATGGTATAGACCGGGTGTCCGAATCCGATGATGACTTCCTTACGCTCGACCCGCTCACGAATGTCCGCCTCGGCATCATCGGCATTGGCGTAGCGCTTCTGGATCTCGAACGCCACCTCGTTTGCCCCACCGTGTTTCGGCCCGCGCAGCGCACCAATGCCTCCGCAAATCGCTGAATACATATCTGAACCAGTGCCGGCCACGACGCGACAGGTGAATGTACTGGCATTGAATTCATGCTCAGCGTAGAGGTTCAGGCTGACATGCATGGCCTTGACCCAACTGTCGGATGGCTTTTCACCGTGCAGCAGGTGCAGAAAATGTCCGCCGATCGAATCGTCATCGGTCTCAACATCAATACAACGACCGTTATGGCTGTAGTGGTACCAGTACAGCAACATGGAGCCGAGACTGGCCAGCAGGCGGTCCGCGATATCACGCGCGCCGGGATGGCCGTGTTCATCTTTTTCCGGCAGCACGGTGCCCAGCACGGACACACCGGTGCGCATCACGTCCATCGGGTGTGCGGCAGCGGGAATTGCCTCCAGCGCCTCTTTTACGGCCACTGGCAGACCACGCATCGCCTTGAGGTGCTGCTTGTAGGCAGTCAGTTCGGAACGGGTCGGCAGATGGCCGTGCACCAACAGGTGCGCGACTTCTTCGAACTCGCAGGTTTCGGCAATATCCAGGATGTCGTACCCGCGGTAGTGCAAGTCATTTCCCGACCGGCCCACGGTACACAAGGCCGTGTTGCCGGCAGCAACACCGGACAGGGCGACTGATTTTTTCGGCTTGAAAGCCGCGGGCTTGGCGGCCGTGGTTTTGCTCGTCGCGGGCTTCCTGCTGCTCGCTGGACGTTTGGTCTTGCTGGACTGGGTCATCACATCATCCTTAAAAATCATGAAGCCTGAAAAATGGCCGCGCGGGTGACACACCCCGCAGCATTGCCGCCTGCATCAGAAATGGCACGGTAGCGCATGCAGCACGCTGTGCAAAGAGTCCGGGACCGGGGAAGCGCAGAAGCTGCCAGTAACCTAGCGGCAGAATTCGCCCACCGCCAGTTTCACCCTGGGCCTGGCAGGGGCAGGTCCTGGCTGGCCAGACAAACCCGTATCGACGCCCGGAAGCTCATTGATCTGTTGCTGCAGATGACCAACGACTTGCTGACATGGGTCCTCGGTCGCACGTTCGTCGAACGTGGCCCGGAAATGCGCCACGAATATGCTGTCCAGGATCATCTTGTAGAGAAGGCTGCCGTTCTC
>JBFJWR010000193.1:0-5834 GCA_041623535.1 Pseudomonadales bacterium | reverse complement strand
GACAGGCGCGCGTCGTGCGCACCGAGCGCATGGAAGCGCATCGCGGAGTCATCATCGACCGCCGGGGCGAGCCGCTGGCCGTAAGCACCTCCGTCGAAACCCTGTGGGCGGATCCCGCCATGCTCGTCGCCGTGCCGGAACACTGGCCGCGACTGGCTGCTGCGCTGGGTCGTTCGCCGGCAGATTTCGAGAAACAACTGGCTGCCTACAAGGGCAAGCGTTTCATGTACCTGCAGCGGCATATTACCCCCGAAGCCGCCGAGCGCATCATGACGCTGCGCATTCCGGGGGTGTCTGCGCGCCGCGAACATCGACGTTTTTATCCGGCTGCTGAAGTCGCAGCGCACGTGGTGGGCATCACCAATATCGACGATGCCGGCCAGGAAGGGCTGGAACTTTCCTATAACCGGCACCTGACCGGAACACCCGGACTCAAGGAAGTGGTGAAAGACCGCAATGGGCGCATCATTCGCACCCTGCGGATCATCGAACAGCCACAGCCCGGGCGCGAAATTCGTACCACGCTGGATCTGCGCATACAGTATTTTGCCTATCGCGAGTTGAAGGCCGCAGTTCGCCAGCATGGTGCACGCAGTGGTTCCGTGGTGGTGCTGGATGTGACTTCCGGCGATGTGCTGGCGATGGTCAACCAGCCCTCGGTGAATCCGAATGACCGCGCCAGCCTGAAGCTTGCCGGACTTCGTAACCGCGCCATGACAGATACCTTTGAACCGGGATCCACGGTCAAGCCGTTCACGGTGGCCGCCGCGCTGGAGCATGGGCGCGTGTACCCGGCGACCCGCATCAATACCTCGCCCGGCTGGATGCAGGTGGGACGTAAAACCATCCGTGACCACCGTGATTACGGGGTGCTCGATGTGGCTGGCATCATTTCGAAATCAAGCAACGTGGGCGTCACCCGCCTGGCGCTGGATATGCCTGCCGAAAAACTCCGCAGCATGCTCCAGCGGGTCGGCTTCGGCACCACGTCGGGTATCGTCTTCCCCGGCGAAGAAGCCGGTTTGCTGCCCACGCGGCGCCGCTGGAAAGACCTGGAGGTGGCAACACTTGCCTATGGCTACGGGCTCTCGGTCACGCCGCTGAAGCTCGCCGAAGCGTACCTGGTACTGGCCAATGGCGGCATGCACCGGCCCGTGCGCATGATCCAGAATGATGCGCTTGCCGAACCGACCCGTGTCATGGACAAGCGCACGGCTTCGCAGGTCATGACCATGCTCGGCGACGTGGTAAAACAGGGCGGTACCGGCACCCGGGCCGCGGTGTCCGGTTACCAGGTTGGCGGCAAGACCGGTACCGTGCACAAGGTCGGCCGCAATGGGTACGAGGACAGTGAATACCGGTCGATCTTTGCCGGTATCGCGCCACTCAGTCAGCCACGCCTTGCCGTTGTCGTCATGGTGGACGCACCTTCCGGTGACAAGTACTACGGCGGTGAGGTGGCCGCGCCTGTATTCAGTCGCGTGGTGACCAATGCACTGCGTATCCTGAACGTCGCACCGGATGCGACCCCGGCGCGGGTCGCGGTTGCGCCGGCGGCGCGGCAGGACGGATGAGCGATGATGCTGATGCCTGAATCCAACCTGTACAACAAACTGACCCTGCGCGATTTGCTGGCCGAGCTGCTGATGTTGCCGGCGCGCTTCGATGTGCGCATCCGCGATCTCAAGACCGACAGTCGCAGGCTGGAAGCCGGAGACGTGTTCATCGCCCTGCCGGGTGGTTCCGTCGATGGACGGCATTTCATTCAGGATGCGATCCATGCCGGCGTGGCCGCGGTGCTGGTGCAGGCTGACGAGGAATGGTCAGAGCCACGGCTCATGCAGGATGTACCGGTCATCCCCGTTACCGCGCTTGCCCAGCAGGTAGGCAAGCTGGCCAGTCGGTTCTTTGGCGAACCGTCTCGGCATATGGACGTGGTGGCGATCACCGGTACCAACGGCAAGACCTCCTGCGCACAGTTCCTGTCTGCAGGTTTCAACCTGCTGGGACTGCGCGGCGCCATGATCGGCACCATCGGTTATGGCCTGCCGCAATCGTTCGCAGAGTCCACGCATACCACCCCGGATCCGGTCAGCCTGCAGCGCATACTGGCCGAGTTGCGGGATCAGCGCGCCGAGACGGTAGCGTTGGAGGCCTCGTCGCATGGTCTTGAGCAGGGCCGCATGAATGGCGTGCGGGTGCGTACCGCAATCTTCACCAACCTGAGCCGCGATCACCTGGATTATCACCGGAGCATGGAAGAGTACGGTGCTGCCAAGTTGCGCCTCTTTCATCACCCGGAACTGGAATCCGCGGTGGTCAACCTGGACGACAAGTTCGGCCGCTGGATCATCGAACAGATGCCGCGCAATGTCGGCCTGCTGACCTATTCGCGTGAGAACCAGGCTGCAGATGTGCATGTTAAGAAGGCCACGCAGCACGCGCATGGCTTCGATGTGCAGGTGGGCACGCCGTGGGGAGAAATGGAATTTCAGACCTCCCTGCTGGGACAGTTCAATTTGAGCAATCTGCTGGCAGTGATCACGGTGTTTGGCCTGCGCGGACATTCCCTGTCAGACATCGAGAATGCCGTGGCCGCGCTGGGCACCGTCCCGGGACGGATGGAACTGGTCAGTGGTGCGCAACTGCCGGCCGTGGTGGTGGATTATGCGCATACCCCTGATGCGCTCGAAAACGTACTGCAGGCGCTGCGCCAGCATTGCACAGGACAACTCTGGTGCGTGTTTGGTTGTGGTGGCAACCGAGACACCGGCAAGCGGCCGATGATGGGTGAGATTGCCACTCGCTGCGCCGACCGGGTGATAGTCACGGATGATAATCCGCGCCGCGAAGATCCGGAGCGTATCGTTGCAGAAATCCTTTCCGGTGTGCCCGCCGACGCATCGGTGGTCGTGGAGCGTAATCGCACGCAGGCGATCCGGCGGGCAATCACAACGGCGGCCCCGGATGACCTCGTGGTCATCGCCGGCAAGGGTCACGAAACCTACCAGGATATCGACGGTCGCAAGTGGCCGTTCAGCGATGTCGAGCAGGCCAGTCTGGCGCTGGCGCATCGGCGGGGGCAGTCATGATCGATGCCATGAGCCTGGCCGAGATTGCACCGTTGCTGCAGGGTCGCCTGGTTGGTGATGACTGCGAGTTCACGGCGGTAAGTACCGACACGCGCTCGTTGCGTGAGGGTGACCTGTTCGTGGCGCTGACCGGGCCGAACTTTGACGGCAACCAGTACGTCGGACAGGCCGCCGCCCGGGGTGCGTGCGGCGCCATCGTGGAGCAGGTGCAGGACCTGCCGCTGCCGCAGCTGGAAGTGGGCAACGCCCGTGCTGCGCTCGGCGCAATCGGACATATGAACCGGTCCCGTTTTCACGGTCCGGTGATTGCGGTAACCGGCAGTAGCGGTAAAACGACGGTCAAGGAAATGATCGCCCGCATACTTGCAGAGACAGGAGTAGTACTTGCCACGGACGGCAACCTGAATAACGAGCTGGGTGTGCCCCTGACGCTGCTGCGTCTTGAGAAGCAGCACACCCATGCGGTGATTGAACTGGGCGCCAGTGCGCTCGGAGAGATTGCCTACACGGTGCGCCTGGCCGCCCCGGATGTCGCCCTGATCACCAATGCAGCCGGCGCCCACCTGGAAGGGTTTGGCAGCCTGGAGAACATTGTCGAGGCCAAGGGCGAGATTTACGACGGGCTGGAAGGAAACGGCGTAGGCATCGTCAACCTGGATGATCCGGCCGCCGCGCGCTGGATGCTACGCCTGGGTACGCGCAGCAAGCTGACCTTCAGCCTGGAGGATGCGAAAGCGGACTTCAGCGTCGCAGAAATTGCTGCCGATGCGACTGGTGCGCAGCAGCTGCGCATTCGTACCCCGGGTGGCGAGCTTGCGCTGCGCCTGGGCGTTCCCGGCCGACACAATGTCGCCAATGCACTGGCCGCCAGCGCCGCAGCCTGGGCAGTCGGCACTGAAGCAGCTGCTATCTGCGCCGGGCTGGAGTCTTTCCAGTCCGTCCGCGGGCGCTTGTTCGCGATGACGCTGTCCTCTGGCGCACACCTGATTGACGACACCTATAACGCCAACCCGGCATCTTTTGCCGCCGCAATAGAAGTACTGGCGGGTGCGGAGGGCGAGCGCGTACTGGTGATGGGCGACATGGCGGAACTGGGGCCGGATGCGGCGCAGGCGCATCGTGATGTCGGTGCCCTGGCGCGCGCGCTGGGCATAGAGCACCTGCTGGCAGTGGGCACACTGAGCCAGGGGGCGGCCGAGGAATTTGGCGAAAACGGACGTTGGTGCAGTTCCCGCGAGGAACTGCTCGATCTCGTTCAGAAAATGGATCGTGCGGGCGTCACGCTACTCGTGAAAGGTTCCCGTAGTGCACGCATGGACCAGGTCGTAAACGCCCTGGGCCGGCAGGAGGACGTCTGACATGCTGTTTTGGCTGACCCAGTACCTGACCCAGTTTTATTCCGGGTTTCATGTATTCCAGTACATCACCTTCCGCAGCATCCTGGGGGTGCTGACCGCGCTGGCGATCTGCCTGGTGATCGGGCCGTACATGATCCGCAAGCTGAGTTATCACCAGATTGGTCAGTCGATCCGCGAACTCGGTCCGCAAAGTCACCTGAGCAAGGCCGGCACCCCAACCATGGGTGGGGCGTTGATCCTGGTCGCGATCCTGGTCAGTGCACTGCTCTGGTCTGACCTGGGTAACCGCTACGTGTGGGTGGTGTGCGCTGCAACTTTCTTCTTTGGCGCGATTGGCTGGGTGGATGACTACCGCAAGGTCGTCGAGAAGGACTCGCGCGGGCTCCCGGCACGCTGGAAGTATCTCTGGCAGTCAGTGGCGGCGCTGGTGCTGGCCACCTTCATGTACGTGACGGCGACCTCGCCGGCAGAACAGCAGCTGATCGTACCGTTCTTCAAGAACTTCGCGCTGGACCTGGGCATTTTCTACATCATCTTCACCTACTTCGTGATCGTCGGCACCAGTAATGCCGTGAACCTGACTGACGGGCTGGATGGCCTGGCAATTCTGCCATCGGTGCTGGTTGCCGGGGCGCTGGGCGTGATCGCCTACCTGGCCGGCAACGTGAACTTCGCCGAGTACCTGCACATTCCCTATATCGCGGGTGCGGGTGAGCTGGTCATCTTCTGCGGCGCACTGGGTGGGGCGGGGCTGGGATTTCTCTGGTTCAACACCTACCCGGCACAGGTTTTCATGGGTGACGTCGGCGCGCTGGCACTGGGCGCCGCGCTGGGCACCATTGCCGTCATTGTGCGGCATGAAATCGTGCTGATGATCATGGGCGGTGTGTTCGTGATGGAGACCGTATCCGTGATTCTGCAGGTGTCCTCGTTCAAGTTGACGGGCAAGCGCATCTTTCGGATGGCGCCCCTGCACCACCATTTCGAGTTGAAGGGCTGGCCCGAGCCACGGGTCATTGTGCGTTTCTGGATCATCACCGTAATCCTGGTGTTGTTCGGTCTGGCCACCCTGAAGCTGCGATAACAGGAAACAACTGGAGTGACTGCTGGCGTGTGCGCGGAAATGATCGCTTCTGATCGCAATTGCGTAATAGTCGGGTTGGGTAAGACCGGGCTTTCGTGTGCCCGTCACCTGGCGCGTGCCGGGCGCAGTTTCCGGGTGCTGGACAGTCGCAGTGAGCCACCGGGAATGCAGGAGTTACTGGCGGAGTTCCCGGAAGTGGACACTCACTTCGGCAGCTTTGACGCGGATTTCCTGGGGTCTGCGGACGAGTTGCTGGTGAGCCCTGGTGTGGCCTTGTCTGAGCCGGCCCTGCAGGCGGCG
>JBFJWR010000192.1:0-5861 GCA_041623535.1 Pseudomonadales bacterium | reverse complement strand
TGTCGGGTATGATTCCCGGCCCGGGCACCATTGGCGGAACGACCACGCCCGCCGTCAATCCGAACACACAGCGAAGGAGATACCGGTGACGATGACCGCAGAAGCGAGCAAAGAGACCCACGGATTCCAGACCGAGGTGAAGCAACTGCTGCACCTGATGATCCATTCCCTGTACAGCAACCGCGAGATCTTCCTGCGCGAACTGGTATCCAACGCTTCAGATGCCTGCGACAAGCTGCGGTTTGCCGCACTGGATCAGCCCGACCTGATGAAGAACGAACCCAACCTGGAAGTTCGCGTCACGATCAATAAAGAGGCCCGCCAGTTGGTGATTGAAGACAGCGGTATCGGCATGAGCTATGACGAGGTCAAGTCCAACCTCGGCACGATTGCCCGTTCCGGAACCGCCGAGTTTCTGCAGTCGCTGACCGGCGACAAGCAGAAAGACAGTCGCCTGATCGGCCAGTTCGGCGTCGGCTTTTATTCCTCCTTCATCGTCGCTGACCGGGTCTCTGTTCTGACCCGCAAGGCTGGTACCGACGAAGGTGTGCTCTGGGAATCCGCAGGCGATGGCGAGTTCACCATTGAGAAAGCGGCCAAGGCCGGACGTGGTACGCAGATCACCCTGCACATGAAAGCCGATGCCGACGAATTCCTGGAGGATTTCCGCCTGCGCTCGGTGCTGCGCAAGTATTCCGATCATATTGCCTTCCCGATTCTCATGCCGAAGCAGGACATGCCGGCTGCCGAAGATGACGAAGAGAAGAAGGAAGACGCGGATAAACAACCCGAGTACGAAGCGGTCAACAGCGCCACCGCACTGTGGACCCTGTCGCGCAGCGAAATCAAGGACGAGGAATACACCGAGTTCTACAAGCACGTTGCCCACGATTTCGAAGACCCCCTGACCTGGGCGCACAACCGCGTCGAAGGCAAGCTCGAATACACCAGCCTGCTCTATATACCGAAGCGCGCACCCTATGACATGTGGAACCGTGAAAAGCCGCGGGGCCTGAAGCTCTACGTACAGCGCGTTTTCATCATGGACGAGGCGGACCAGTTCCTGCCGTTGTACCTGCGTTTTGTAAAAGGTGTGGTCGATTCCAACGACCTGTCGCTGAACGTGTCCCGTGAAATTCTGCAGAACGATGCGGTGGTGCAGAAAATGCGCAACGCGCTGACGAAGCGCGTGCTGGACACCCTCGGCAAGTTTGCCAAGGACAAGCCGGAAGAATATGCCGGGTTCTGGAAAGAGTTCGGCCAGGTTCTCAAGGAAGGGCCGTCTGAAGACTTCGGTAACAAGGAAGACATCGCGAAGCTGTTTCGTTTCTCGAGCACCCACTCCGACAAGGCCGAGCAGGATGTGTCGCTGGTCGATTATGTCGGTCGCATGCGCGAAGGACAGGACAAGATCTACTTCGTCAGCGGCGACAGTTTCGCCAATGCCAGCAAGAGTCCGCACCTGGAAGTATTCCGCAAGAAGGGCATCGAGGTACTGCTGCTCACCGATCGCATCGACGAGTGGATGGTCTCCGGCCTGCGCGAGTTCGACGGCAAGCAGTTCCAGGACGTCGCGCGTGGCTCGCTGGATCTCGGTGCACTCGACACCGAAGAAGAGAAGAAGGCACGCGAGGAAGCCGCTGAGAAAAACAAGGATCTCGCCGGACGGGTTGCCAAGGCACTGGGCGACAAGGTGCAGGAAGTGCGCATTACCGACCGCCTGACGGAATCACCGGCCTGCGTCGTGGTGAATGACCAGGACATGGGCATACAGATGCGCAAGATCATGGAGGCAGCCGGTCAGAAAGTGGATGACTTCAAACCCTTGTTTGAACTCAACCCGGAGCACCCGCTGGTACAGCGCCTGGACCACGAACCGGACGAAGACCGGTTCCGCGAGTTAAGCCTGGTGCTCTTCGACCAGGCGCTGCTGGCAGAGGCCGGCTCCCTGGATGATGCTGCGGCGTACGTGCAGCGCCTCAACAAGCTGTTGCTGGAACTCAGCGCCTGATGAGAGCCTTCAGCGGGTAAAGAGAGCCTTCAGCGCATAAAGAAAGCCTTCAGCGCGTGATGCATGTCCGTGCTGGCCGGGAATACACCTGGCCAGCACGGTACACGCCTGCCGCGTCCTACTGGCAGGCATGAAACGCGGCCAGGTTCAGGTTTTTCCTTTTCTGTAACGACAGCGGCCATGCGGCCGCGGCGCGGGTGCGTGCGCGCTGGCATTTCCGTTCCTTTTTCTGCCAATTCGCCTGCAAGGCCTGCCGCGCACGGCGCGCCCGGTCGATTTCACGTTGTGTGCGCGCCGAACGACCCCCGGCAGGGTTGCCCACGTCCATTCCGGAATTGACACTCAATGGCATCAGTTCTGTCGCGTGATCCGTACAGGCCTGTGCCCCGGGCGCCGGGATGTCGGTAAACAGTGGTTTGCCATTGGCCTGGGTGCAGCGCAGCAGTCCCGCGTGGGCCGTGCCGTGACCGGCGATACCAAGAGCCAGAACGATGATCAGGGTGTGCGCAGGCATGGCTTGCTCCGTGACAGTAATTGTCGGCGTAGCTTGCACCTGTGGCGGGCGGTAAGCTGTATGCGAAACGTTGATACCCGTGTAGGAAATCAGTGACTGCGAGCCCCTGGCACCCCCCGGTGCGCCTGGCCTTTGCGACGGCCCTGCTGCCGCTGCTGGCAGTGCATGCCTGCTACCTGCTGGCGGCCAGCCTCGGACACGTGGAATGGTGCATTCCCTACCTGGATGGGTGCAGTTCCATCAGCAAGACCGGGCGCCGTTTTCCCGAATACCTGCTGTTCAAGGCGACCATGATTCCGGCCGCACTGCTGATGATCCTGTACTGGCGGGCCTGCGGGCGCTGGCTGCAGACGCTGGAATCCGTCGGGTCGCGGAGCGCCCGCAGCATTCCCGTGCTCGGGCTGGTCAGTGGCGGCTTCCTGATCGTGTATACCGTGGCACTGGGCCACCATGGCGACGAATTTCGCCTGCTGCGGCGGTTGGGAGTCATCCTGCATTTTTCCACCGGCTACCTGGCGGCCCTGTTGCTGACTGCGCGGGTACAGGACCTGTGGCGGTCCGGTCGTCTGCAACTGCCGCCGGGCATAGTGTACGGCCTGTGGGCCTGCTGCTCACTGGTGCTTTTGATCGGCCTGGTGCACCTGGTGGCCGAAGCGCTGGACCCGGCATACGACAGTTGGGAAGACGCGGTGGAGTGGAACGTGGCGCTGTTCATCAACCTGCACTATTTCCTGGTGGCCAGGATGTGGCAGGTCGCGCGCAGCGTCCGGGTCGGGGTAGAATCAGCGGCACCGAATTGAGTTCACCTGAGGAAACACGATGAAAACCATCAAGATGACGGCCCTGATTCTGGGCGCATTGCTGCTCACCGCCTGCAGCAAGGTCAGCCTGGAGAACTACGAGAAAATCAAGCGCGGCATGCCCGTTGCCGAAGTGGAAGCGATACTGGGAGCGCCTTCCTCCTGTGATGAAACCCTGGGTGTGCGCAACTGCCTGTGGGGCAGTGAAAAGAGCAACATCTCGGTGACCTTCGCCGGTGACAAGGTACTCAACATGGGGCATGTCGGCATCAACTGATCGCCTGACTGAAAGCCTTAGCGCAGCCGGTTCAGGGCCCTGGTGGCCTCTGCATACCCGGCATCCGCTGCTGCACGATAAAGACGCCGGGCCTGCCCGGCGTCTTTTTTTACACCAAAGCCTTTTTCATGCAGCAAGCCAAGATAGTACTGGCCGGTGGGGTCCTGCCGGGCCGCGGAACTGCGTAACAGGCGCACGGCTTCATCGAGGTTCCGGTCCACACCGCGTCCTTCAAGATACATACCGGCCAGCATGGATTCCGCAAAGGGCATACCCCGGTCGACGGCCTTGCGCAGCCAGCGTACGGCTGTCTGGTCGTTCTTCTGCACATGCTCCCCGTTGGCGTGGAATATCCCCAGCGAGAGTTCGCCCAGTGGCTCGCCGCGATCGGCAGCCTGCTGGATGAACTCAAGTCCCCGGCTTTTGCGGGCCTTGCCCTTCGGCCTGTCAGCCTGGCCGATTGCGGCCATGCCCCGGAACCATGTGGCCAGTGGGTCACCGGAGCGATAGGCGAGTTCCATCCACTTTGCGCCTTCGCGTGCCGACTGGCGTACCCCCTTGCCCTGGAAGTACAGCCAGCCCAGCGTCAGCTGGGCTTCCACCTGGTTGGCTTCGGCCCGTTCCCGCAGTCGTTGCAGGGCAGCGCGGTCGTTCTGGTTGGCTACCCGGATCCCTTCGGCCCAGTCACTGTGTGGATGGCGCTGCAGGTAAAAGTCATGTCCCTGCACGGTGCCGGACAGGGTCAGGAACATATCGTTGCGACGCAGGATGGCGTCAGTAACCGCTGGCTGTGCAGTCTCGGGCATCTTGGCAGTGACGGGCACCGGCGTCAGCGCGACCGTGATCTCGGTATCGCGTTCGAGGTCGATCCAGCGCCGGTCAGTCTGGTAGCCGTCCAGTGCGACTTCGACGTGGTAGCGACCCGGCTGCAGGGCCATGTCCGGTGTGTAGGCCGGCTTGATGTTGAGGATGCGCACGCGCGCGGTTTCCGGGCGGGTGTGTACGTTCAGTGTGTGCAACGCGGATGCTCGGTCACCGTTAGCGGTATCCGGGGTTGTTGCCGCAGGCGACGCCGGTAGTGCCGGGGGGTGCTCCCGGTCTTCCCCGCGCCTGGCGAGAACAGCCAGTACAAACAGCACCAGCAGCACCATGCCGGCGCGCTTTGCCCAGCGCCAGGTGCGTCCGCGGTTCGTGGGGGCCGTGCCGCCGAGGCGGGCATGCGGCATGCCGCCGAACGGATAGGGCACCCCTTCACCCTGCATGGGCTCGCCGGTGGTCACCAGGCGCATGGCCTGGCCGGCCGGTACACGATAAATATCAACCGGCTCGGGAATGCCCTTGAGTGTTTCGCTGCCGACGCGTTCGCTGGGCACTTCGGCCTTGTTCATGGCCAGGTACACGGCCTGGGTAAAATACACCTGGTCGGTGGGTGTCAGGCTCTCGATACGCGCCGTGACGTTGACCGCCTCACCAAAGATGTCGCTGTTGCCTTCGCGGCGCACCTCGCCCAGGTTCACCGCAACACGGATATGAATTTGATCTTCTGCAGGATTCTGGTGGTTGTATTCGGCCAGCGCGTCCTGCATGGCCATGCCGCACTGCACGGCGTTGGTAGGGGAGCGGAATACCACCAGCATGCCGTCGCCGGTCGATTTCACCCATTCGCCGCTATACAGCAGCGCCGTGTCCTTGAGGATCTGATCGTGGTTCTTCAGCAGGTCGTGGAAATCAGCGCGGGACTGGCTGGAACTGCGCTCGGTGAAACCCACCATGTCGGTGAGCAGGATTGCGAGGTTTTCAGTGTCAGCCATGGTTGCGCAGTATAACAACGCACAGCGCATTGCAGAGACGAATCTGCAAGGTGCGTGGTCCGGGGCGCGCCGGTGCCGCCCGCATGGTGCGGATCAGGCCGGCGACGAGTTCACCTGCGGTGCCGCGTCGTCGTCCAGCTCCGTGTGAGTGGCTTTTTCGTGGTCCAGGAAGAGCAGCAAGGCCGGCAGCAGCAGGAAGTCGGCAACCAGGGCGATGGTGATCGTCATGGCTGCCATCGCGCCGATATCGGCATTGATCTTGAAGCCTGAGCTGGCAAGGATCAGGAAGCCGATTACCAGGACCACGGTGGTGGTGATCAGCGCCTTGCCCACGGTTCCAAACGCGTAGCACACCGCATTGCCGGGCGGAAAGCCGAGTTTGCGGCGCGCCCGTTCGTACTTGCTGAGAAAGTGCACGGTGTCATCCACCACGATGCCCAGCGCCATG